>NZ_JBLWFS010000011.1:0-134717 GCF_048323755.1 Alkalihalobacterium sp. APHAB7 | reverse complement strand
TGAAGTTCTAACCTCGAACCGTGATCCGGTTCAGGGACAGTGTCAGGTGGGCAGTTTGACTGGGGCGGTCGCCTCCTAAACAGTAACGGAGGCGCCCAAAGGTTCCCTCAGAATGGTTGGAAATCATTCGCAGAGTGCAAAGGCATAAGGGAGCTTGACTGCGAGACCTACAAGTCGAGCAGGGACGAAAGTCGGGCTTAGTGATCCGGTGGTTCCGCATGGAAGGGCCATCGCTCAACGGATAAAAGCTACCCTGGGGATAACAGGCTTATCTCCCCCAAGAGTCCACATCGACGGGGAGGTTTGGCACCTCGATGTCGGCTCATCGCATCCTGGGGCTGAAGTAGGTCCCAAGGGTTGGGCTGTTCGCCCATTAAAGCGGTACGCGAGCTGGGTTCAGAACGTCGTGAGACAGTTCGGTCCCTATCCGTCGTGGGCGTAGGAAATTTGAGAGGAGCTGTCCTTAGTACGAGAGGACCGGGATGGACACACCGCTGGTGTACCAGTTGTTCCGCCAGGAGCATAGCTGGGTAGCTACGTGTGGACGGGATAAGCGCTGAAAGCATCTAAGCGTGAAGCCCCCCTCAAGATGAGATTTCCCATTACGTTAAGTAAGTAAGACCCCTTAGAGATGATGAGGTTGATAGGTCTCGGGTGGAAGCGTGGCGACACGTGGAGCTGAGAGATACTAATCGGTCGAGGACTTATCCAAATAATAAAGCGTTGAATTTATCTAGCCATTATCCAGTTTTGAGAGAACCACTCTCAACTAAATAGGATTTATTAAAGTCCAGTAAAATTGTTAGAAGCGAGTAGTTCGAGGCGACAAGTTCACGAGTAGCGGAATGTACGTTTAAAGGGTACATGAGCAACGCAGTGATCGCAGTCAACGAAGACATACGAAGCTTATCACAATTTTAGAAGGATTTTCAGAAGCAAGAATTTCAAGGAAGTGAAGTCCTGAGGAACGGATCGTATCTAATACGTGAGTACCGGAAGGGCAAAACTGACAAAGAAATTCGAAGCTTATCAAAATCCGTAAAGTCTAGTGGCGATAGCGAAGAGGTCACACCCGTTCCCATGCCGAACACGGAAGTTAAGCTCTTCAGCGCCGATGGTAGTTGGGGGCTTCCCCCTGTGAGAGTAGGACGTCGCTAGGCATAAAGCACAATCCCAATGGGTTGTGCTTTTTTAGTATGAAAAAAGGATGAGTTAGCTTCAGGCGGTGAAGAGCTTTGACTCGAAGGTGAGACTCCATGGATTACATCCCCGTAGGAAAGAAAGGTTTAGAGGGACGTCGCTAGGCACAAAGTACAACGCACAACGAATGTGGTTGTGCTTTATTTGGTTTAAAAACATTAATAACTCGTTCGCCGATAAACCTCAAGTAACGCCGATATATTTAATATTGTGCCGATAAAATAAAAGTTACGCCGATATATTTAAAATTACGCCGATATATCAAAAGTTCTGCCGATAAACCAAAGTTCTAGCTCGCTATTTTAAGAAATCATTAAAGTTTTTCATAGCTGGGCTCACTTTAACAGCGTATTCCATAAATTTTTTGTAGCCTTTTTCTACTTTATCGACATCTACTAGGCCATCTTCGTCTAAAACCATCGCTTCAAGCTGTTTTGATATTGGTGGTGTTGTTTCTTTTTTGTTTTTACTTGTGGTTTCTTTCTTTGTTTGTTTTTGTTCTTTCGGTTTAGGGGGTAAAGGATACATAAAGTGATGGGAGAAAGGATTTTCTTCCTCAAATTCATGGTTATCGTAATCAAATGGATTAAAGCCTTGTTGATTTTGAGACCCCGGATGAAAGGGAAACGATTGATTTTGGTTTATATTAGGTCCTGCAGGCGGATTTCCTGAAGAAGATTGAGAGTCTTGGAAGAATGGAAATGATTTATTAGAGAAAAATGGAAACATAATAACCTCCTATATGCTTTGAAAAAAACTTTTTATGACTATTTTATATATAAATTATGTTCAGCCATCAACAGCGGACACGGTAAATACCTAGGGAAATAGAGTTGTAAAATTCTTCAGGTTGTAACACCTTTAAATTAGATAAAAGCCATAAACAAAGTCCTTTCTTCAATCATAGTATGTAACGTACCCGAAACGTAAGGGGAAATGTAGAATGACGGAGCAATACGTGGCGGTAACTGGGAGTTGGCTAGATGCAATCGGTCAGTTTCTTTCAGCAATCGGTTATACGTTACAGTTACAAGAGAAAAGAGACGTAAATCTAAGAAAAGTTGTCATTGGTGAAGGGTTGCAGGCTGTTGGAAATGCACTGCAGGCTGTTGTTGAAGAAGATCCGATAGCGCGAACGGGCGATTGGATCGAAGCAGGGGGTGCTGCAACGACTTCTATAGCTGTTGCATTACAACTTGAAGAGGAAAATCTCGAGTATCAACGATTGGAAGTTCTAGGGGATACATTACAATCTTTAGGTCCAGCTATTTCTGCTTCTGTAGAGGATAACAACGAACTTTTTGTAGCCCTCTATCTACAATCGATTGGAGCTGCAATTGAAGCCATAGGGGCTGTAAAAGAAATTCGCGGTTTAGGTAGGCTCGGCTTACAGTTATCAGCGATTGGTAACTGGATTCAAGCGTTAGGTGCAACGATACAAGCAGTGGTGCTAACGAGGGAATGGCTTCATAGTGAATATGAAGAGCTTCCTAGCCATAGGAATAACGAATAAGAACGAATGAATTTCCATAGGAAGTTTATTCGTTCTTATTTAGGTTTCTTGATACTAAAGATGGCGTATACCTCGCACCCTTTATCCAAAATGGACGGTATATATAAAGGAACACTCTAATATAAATTACTTGAGCTTTAAAGCCATTGGAGGTGATAAAGTGAAGGCAATCATTATTTTATTGGCTTTACTGCCAGTCTTCTGGTTTGTATTGGTAGAAAAGTCGGTGAAGGCACATCGTATGATTGTCGAAAGTGAAAAAGAAGGACATATTACGGTTCGTTATGACGATGGGACATCAGCTGGCAGTGCTGTAGTTTTTGCTTACGACATGTCCGGCGATTTACTATTTGAAGATCAGGTAAATGACAATGGTACATACACTTATGATACAACGATTGAAGTGTATCAAATCATAGCAGATGACGGTATTGAACTAAGAACTAAGGGTAGATATTCTTTGGGGACATATTAGAGACTTTATAGACGCAGGCAATTATGAGAATTATAAATTACAAGTTCGTTACCCAGATGCGACTGTTGAAACCCTGCCACTAGAAAAGATAGGGGTGCAAGCAAGAGTTTACTTTCAACCAACTGAAGAAGGAGAGTATGTATTTTGGGCCGAACGAAAACCGAGTACGTACACCCCTGATGGCGGGGAAACGCAATTAAGTTTACAGATGGCAAAAACGACGTTTTATAAAGGAGACGGGGGTGAAACGTCCAGTCAACCAACGGACTTAGCATTAGAAGTTATCCCAACAAACAGTCTCAAAAGCTTTACTACTGGTGTTTTACAAGGGCAAGTGCTATTAGAAGGTGAAGCTGTTCCTGATGCTGCTATTAGTGCCTATGGACCCCAAGGCGAAGTGCTGGAAGGTGTCAGTGATGCAGACGGTCACTTTGAACTGGAGCTTTCTTCACGTGGCGAGTGGTTAATTAAAGCAAATGTTAGGACAGATGACGGTGGAGTATTAGAAGATGAAGACTATACAAAGACGAGTCGAACTTCTACGTTTTTAATTAATACTGAAAATGCTGAGAGTCCAAGCGGCTCAGGAGATGTAAGTATGTGGAGTTTAATCCTAACTGGATTGATCGCTTTATTAGTAGGTTCTGCGCTTACATTACTTTTAACGGGTAGAAAAAACAAAAGTAACTAAAACTTCGATAGTCTAAACCATCTATTTCATATAGATGGTTTTTTATAATCAACGCATAATTTTGAAGGGGTTGGTAAATATTATGAGATAAAGTATTTATTGGAAAAAATAGAGAGTTGGTGTAACAAATGCCATCTATTATATCGGTTAGTACAGTAAACCCTCCACACACCTTAACGCAAGATGTGACTACTGAGTTTGCGAAGGAATTGTTCGAGTCTGATTTTCAAGATATTGAGCGATTGCTAAAAGCCTTTCAAAATGGGCAAATCGAAAAGCGAAACTTTTCTGTACCGATTACTTGGTTTAAAGAAGATCACACACTAGAGGAAAAGAATAACTTATATATTGATCGTGCGGTTCAGTATGGGGCTGAAGCGATAACAGCCTGCTTAACGAGCCGGGATTTTTTACATACGTCTATTGATTATTCAGAAGTTGATGCGATTATATTTATTTCGAGTACAGGAATGGCGACACCTAGTATTGATGCCAGAGTTATGAATGTCCTCCCCTTTTCTCCAAATACGAAAAGAATTCCTTTATGGGGGTTAGGGTGTGCTGGTGGAGCGGCGGGGTTGAGTAGAGCTTATGAGTACTGTCGTGCGTATCCAGAAGCCAAAGTGCTTGTACTATGTATTGAGTTATGCAGCTTAACGTTTCAAAGAAATGACCGTACTAAAAGTAATTTAATTGGAACGTCTCTTTTCGCAGATGGAGTTGCTTGTGCTTTAGTTTGTGGAGACCAAGTAGAGGTTCAACAATATTCGCAACAAAAGATTCCATCTATTATCGGAACACATTCCTGTTTAATGCCTCAGTCTGAAGATGTCATGGGGTGGGATATAAAAGATGAAGGGTTATACGTTGTGTTCTCAAGGGATATCCCAAACATCATTCGAAATTGGTTACAACCGGTGATTAAGGAATTTTTAAATGAACATGAACTTACGTTGAAGGATATCTCCTATTTTGTTGCCCATCCTGGAGGAAAGAAAGTCCTTGAAGCATATGAAGACGCTTTAGGAATGGGTTCGGAATTCACGAGATATTCGCGAGAGGTGCTGCAAGCGAATGGGAATATGTCTTCACCAACCGTATTATACGTTTTAAAAGAGATCATGAAATTAGATCATGATACAGGGGAATGGGGACTTTTAGGTGCTTTAGGTCCTGGTTTCTGTTCAGAATTACTATTACTTAATTGGAGTGATTAGGAGGACGTAGACGTTGTTATTCTTTATTATCCTTTCTATTGTAATAACACAAAGACTAGTGGAGTTACTGATTGCTAAATCAAATGAAAAATGGATGCGAAGTAGGGGGGCATATGAAGTTGGACAAGCGCAATATAAATATATCGTTCTTGTACACGTGTCCTTTTTTATCAGTTTTATTTCTGAAGTTGTCTTTTTACAAAAAACACCGGCTAGTTGGTGGTGGATCCCTTTTGTCTTTTTTATCATCGCCCAATCAATGAGAGTTTGGAGTCTCTCGTCATTAGGACGCTTTTGGAATACAAAAATCATTATTCTTCCAGGGGCCAATGTGGTAGCTAAAGGGCCCTATCGTTTTATGAGACACCCAAACTATGTGATTGTAGCGGTAGAGATTTTAATGCTACCGTTAATCTTTCAAGCCTATGCTACAGCTATTATTTTTACGATTGCTAATGCCTTAGTATTATCTGTACGGATTCGACAGGAGGAAGGTGCTCTTCAAGACGCTACAGATTACCAACAAAAATTTGAAAAAAGATTACGCTTTTTTCCAACTATAGAAAAAGAATAATGAAGGACATATAAAAACATACAATAGGTTTCAAAAGTCATTATTTAGGAAAAATATTCAAAAGGTAGAATTGTCTATCTTTTGAATATTTTTTTTGTTATACTAACAAAATTTAAAGCGTCTTTTTAATCAGTTCTAACAGGATGAAGAAAGGCAATTGAAAGAGGAGTGTCTATATGATTAGCTGGTTACTTGATAATTGGTTTATGATCATTATCATTATTTTAGTGATTAATATTATTTATGTCACGTTATTCACGATTCGTATGATTTTTACATTAAAAGGACAGAGGTATTTTGCTGCCGGGGTAAGTGTTATTGAAGTTATTATTTATATTGTTGGTCTTGGCCTTGTATTAGACAATCTAGATCGTATCGAAAATTTAATTGCGTATGCAGTCGGGTATGCTATAGGTGTTCTTATAGGAATGAAAGTTGAAGAAAAGTTAGCTTTGGGGTACATTACCGTGAATGTTATTACGAAAGAATACGAACCAGATATCCCCAATGCCCTTCGAGATAAAGGATATGGGGTTACAAACTGGGTGGCATATGGGCGAGAAGGGGAGCGGCTAATGATGGAAATTCTGACTTCACGAAAATCAGAAGAGCATTTGTATAAAACCATTAAAGCCCTAGATCCTAAAGCATTTATCATTTCTCATGAACCGAAAACCTTTTATGGAGGGTTCTGGGTTAAAGGAATTAGGAGGTAGTTATGAGTAAAAAGCGAAAAAAGTTACGTTTTGAAGTAGGAGAGACAGAATCGATCACGCAATGTCTAGAGCGAATGGACAAGGAAGGCTATCGTCCGACACGGAGAATGGAAGAACCTGTTTTTCAAGAACAATCTAAGAACGGAAAGATAGAAGTGGTTCCAGTGCGTCAAAAAATTATTTTTGAAGGTACGCTAAAGGAAGAAGAATAGTCGCTTTTCGGCGATAATTGTAAAAAACAAAGTAAAAACCGAACATTATTTTTATAAATAAAAACATCGTTCGATTTTAGATTGACAAGTAATCTGACATACTGCTAAGATAAGTATATAAATTGAATATGGACGTACCTCATATAAGTTTGAGAATAAGGCTCAAAAGTTTCTACCTGACGACCGTAAATTGTCAGACTATGAGGGAAAGTAGCTTTTAAGGCCCTAAGTTATCGAGGGGCTTCCAGGTAACTTTTATTTAAGCCTTGCTGTGGTAACTTTCTCTCTAAGTAGAAACCCTAGTATAGGCTTATTTTTATGGAAAAAAAGAGAAAATAAAAGGTCATGATGGAGGGACTTAGAGTGAAACCTATGGTCGGAATCATAATGGGTAGTATTTCAGATTGGGAAACGATGAAACATGCTTGTGATGTATTAGATGAGTTAGGGATAGCCTATGAAAAGCAAGTCGTATCAGCACATCGAACTCCAGACTTAATGTTTGAATACGCTGAAACAGCAAAAGAAAAAGGCTTAAAGGTGATTATTGCTGGTGCTGGCGGAGCTGCGCATTTACCTGGTATGGTAGCAGCGAAAACGGTTCTTCCAGTAATTGGTGTTCCTGTTCAGTCAAAAGCATTAAATGGACTTGACTCTCTCCTTTCAATTGTCCAAATGCCAGGTGGAGTTCCAGTTGCAACGGTTGCCATTGGGAAAGCCGGAGCAACAAATGCCGGATTACTCGCAGCCCAATTCATTGGGGCCTATGACGAAGAAGTAAGTGTAAAGCTTGAAAACCGAAGAGAAGCTACAAAAAAGCAAGTATTAGAAAGCAGTGATCAACTATGAGTAACCAATTGATTGAGCCGGGAAAAACGATTGGAATCCTAGGCGGTGGACAACTCGGAAGAATGATGGCTCTTTCTGCTAGAGAAATGGGTTACCAAATTGCTGTTTTAGAACCTCAAGAAAATTCACCGTGCGGGCAAATTGCCGATATAGAAGTCGTTGCAAATTACAATGATTTGCAAGGTGCACAAGAGCTAGCCGCTAAATGTGATGTGCTTACGTATGAATTTGAGAATATTGATAGCCAAACAGCAAGGTATCTGGATGAAAACTTATATTTACCACAAGGATACAAGCTCCTAGAAACAACACAACACCGTCTAACTGAAAAGAAAGCGATACAAGAATTAGGTTTACCAGTAGCTCCCTATGTTTCAGTTAACGAATTAACAGATTTGGAACAGGGCGTACAAGAGCTAGGTTTACCGGCTGTATTAAAAACATGTCGCGGTGGTTATGACGGAAAAGGTCAGTTTGTGATTAAAACCGATAGCCAAGTACTAGAGGCCTATGAAAGGTTAAAAGCAAGCGGTGAGCTTGTTCTAGAGAAATGGATTACTTTTGAAAAAGAATTATCAGTCATTGTGTCCAGAAATGTTTCTGGACAAGTTGAAACGTTCCCAGTTGCTGAAAATATACATGTAAATAATATTTTGCACCAAACGATTGTTCCAGCAAGGATTGAGGCAAGAATTCAAGGACAAGCCAAAGAGATGGCCATCCGCTTAGCTAGTGGATTAGAAATGGTTGGGACACTTGCTGTAGAAATGTTCTATACGGGTGAAGGTGAACTTTATATAAATGAGTTAGCACCGAGACCACACAATTCAGGTCATTATACGATGAATGCTTGTGAGACTTCTCAATTTGAACAACATATTCGCGCTGTATGTAATTGGCCACTTGGTCATGCGACATTACTAAAGCCAGTCGTGATGGTGAATATTCTTGGGGAACATCTTCCAAGAGTACTGCAAAAAATTGATCAGTTCCAAGATATGAAGCTTCATCTATATGGAAAAGCAGAAGCGAAAAAGGGTCGTAAAATGGGCCATATTAACGTTTTAGCTAATTCAACAGAAGAAGCACTTGATAAAATAAACGCACTTGAAATTTGGTAATTATGCTAGAATGACATCGTAATATATTTCTTAACAGATGATGGAGGCAATGAAATGATCGAACGTTATACACGACCTGAAATGGGTTCAATCTGGACAGAACAAAATCGTTATCAAGCATGGTTAGAGGTAGAGATCGTTGCTTGTGAAGCGTGGGCAGAGTTAGGCATTATTCCAAAAGAGGATGTTCTAAAAATTAGAGAAAATGCAGGGTTTGATGTAAAGCGTATTCTTGAAATTGAAGAAGAAACACGCCACGATGTGGTTGCCTTTACACGTGCCGTTTCAGAAACATTAGGTGAAGAAAGAAAATGGGTTCATTACGGATTAACTTCTACTGACGTTGTAGACACAGCCCTTTCATACTTATTAAAGCAAGCGAACGAAATCCTCGAAAAAGATTTAACGAACTTTATTGAGATCTTAAGAAATAAGGCGATTGAACATAAAACAACGGTTATGATGGGCCGTACTCACGGTGTACATGCGGAACCAACTACATTTGGATTAAAGCTGGCGCTTTGGCATGAAGAAATGAAGCGTAACTTAGAGCGTTTTAAATTGGCGGCAGAAGGTGTATGCTTCGGTAAAATTTCTGGGGCGGTTGGTACGTATGCAAATATTGATCCAGCTGTTGAACAGTCTGTATGTGAAAAATTAGGGCTTCAAGCGGCACCGATTTCAACTCAAACACTTCAGCGTGACCGTCATGCAGAGTACATGGCTACACTAGCGCTAATTGCGACATCAATTGAGAAATTTGCCGTAGAAATCCGTGGATTGCAAAAAAGTGAAACGCGTGAAGTAGAAGAAGCTTTTGCAAAAGGTCAAAAAGGATCTTCAGCCATGCCACATAAACGTAACCCGATTGGATCTGAAAACATGACAGGTTTGGCACGATTAATTCGCGGTTATATGGTGACATCTTATGAAAATGTTCCATTATGGCATGAGCGCGACATTTCACACTCTTCAGCAGAGCGCGTGATCTTACCAGATGCAACCATCGCTCTAAACTACATGTTAAATCGCTTTGGAAACATCGTGAAAAACTTAACGGTGTTCCCAGAAAACATGAAGCGAAACATGGAAAGAACGTATGGCCTTATCTATTCTCAACGTGTCCTTCTTTCGTTAATCGATAAAGGTATGGTTCGTGAAGAAGCCTATGACTTAGTACAACCAAAAGCGATGGAAGCTTGGGAAAAAGGGGTTCAGTTCCGTGAACTAGTAGAGCAGGAAGAAAGAATTACATCTTTACTTTCACCAGAAGAAATCAACGATTGTTTTGACTACAATCATCACTTAAAGCATGTCGATACGATTTTTGATCGTTTAGGATTAGTTTAATATTTATATGGGGAGGTTCTTCTCCCCTACTATCCATTCAACTTTCTTAACTACAATTTGGAGGGCTTCACGTGGAAAAAAGAGGCATGTTATACGAAGGTAAAGCAAAAAGAATATTTGAAACAGATGAACAAGATATTCTGTGGATTGAGTATAAAGATGAAGCCACAGCATTTAATGGTGAGAAGAAGGACACGATCATTGGTAAAGGTCGCTTAAATAATGAGATTACTTCGATAATATTTGAGAGATTAAAAGAAAAAGGTATTGAAAATCATTGGGTAAAAAGACTTTCAGAAACAGAACAACTTGTAAAAAAAGTAACGATTGTTCCACTTGAAGTGGTTGTTCGAAACATTATGGCAGGAAGCTTATCAAAGCGATTAGGTATGGATGAAGGAACGGTAATGGATACACCGATCGTTGAATTTTACTATAAAGATGACGATTTAGGAGATCCGCTCGTTACAGAAGATCACATTCAAGTGTTACAGATCGCGACACCAGAACAGCTAGAGGTCATGCGTGAAAAAGGTTTACAAGTCAATGAAGTTCTTAAAGAAGTGTTTGCAACGATTAATGTACGTTTAGTAGATTTCAAACTAGAATTTGGGATGACCAATGATGGTGAGCTGCTTCTCGCAGATGAAGTTTCACCTGATACATGCCGACTTTGGGATAAAGATACAAACCAAAAATTTGATAAAGACGTTTATCGTCGTAACTTAGGTAACTTACAAGATGGATATCAAGAAATTTTAAACCGTTTAGGAGGATCATCATGTACAAAGTAAAAGTATTCGTCACATTAAAAGAAAGTGTTTTAGACCCACAAGGAACTGCAGTTAAAGGATCTCTACATGCTCTAACGTATAACGAAGTAGAAGATGTTCGTATCGGGAAATATATGGAGTTACTAATTGAAAAAAGTGAACAAGACATAGATGCAAGAGTAAAAGAAATGTGTGAAAAGCTTTTAGCTAATACAGTTATTGAAGATTACCGCTTTGAAGTAGAGGAGGCTTAATCTCTATGAAATTTGCAGTTATTGTCTTTCCAGGCTCGAACTGTGATGCAGATATGTACCATGCTATCGCAGATGCGCTTGGCGAGGAAGTTGAATACGTATGGCATGCAGAAACAGACATAGACAGATTTGATGGAATTCTATTACCAGGTGGCTTTTCTTACGGTGACTATTTACGTTCAGGCGCAATCGCTCGCTTTGCCAACGTAATGGAGTCGGTCAATAAAGCTGCTGAAGCTGGAAAGCCTGTACTAGGTGTTTGTAACGGGTTCCAAGTGCTACTTGAAGCAGGATTATTACCAGGTGCAATGAAGCGTAACGAAAATTTAAAATTCATTTGCCGACCAGTTGATTTAGTCGTTGAAAACAATGAAACGATGTTTACTTCAGAATATGAACAAGGACAAGTGATTTCTATTCCTGTCGCTCATGGTGAAGGAAACTACTATTGTGATGAGGAAACACTTGCTAACTTAAAAGAAAACAAGCAAATTGTCTTCAGTTACCGAACAAACGTTAACGGTTCTTTAGAGCAAATCGCTGGAATTATGAATGAACAAGGAAATGTACTTGGGATGATGCCACACCCAGAGCGTGCAGTAGAACCTCTTCTTGGCAGTGAAGACGGATTAAAATTATTTAAATCAATTTTGCGAAACTGGAGGGAAACCCATGTCACTACATCGTGAACCAACTCCTGAAATGATCAAAGAACAAAAAATATATGCAGAAATGGGATTAACAGACGAAGAATTTGGTATGGTGGAGTCCATTTTAGGTCGCCTTCCTAACTATACAGAGATCGGACTATTCTCCGTTATGTGGTCTGAGCATTGTAGTTATAAAAACTCAAAAGTTCTTTTGAAAAAATTCCCGGTTACTGGTGAAAAGGTACTTCAAGGACCTGGTGAAGGTGCTGGAATTATTGACATCGGTGATGAGCAGGCGGTTGTTTTCAAAATCGAAAGTCACAATCATCCATCTGCCATTGAGCCATACCAAGGAGCAGCAACAGGTGTAGGTGGAATCTTGCGCGATGTATTCTCAATGGGAGCTCGTCCGATTTCAATTTTAAACTCACTTCGATTTGGTGAACTGACTTCACCAAAAGTAAAATATTTATTTGAAGAAGTAGTAGCAGGAATTGCTGGATACGGAAACTGCGTTGGTGTTCCGACAGTTGGCGGAGAAATACAATTTGATCCTTGCTACGAAGGAAACCCGCTTGTAAATGCGATGTGTGTTGGTTTAATCGACCATAAAGATATTAAAAAAGGACAAGCAAAAGGTGTAGGAAACACAGTCATGTATGTTGGTGCTTCTACAGGCCGTGATGGTATTCACGGGGCAACTTTTGCTTCAGAAGAACTGAGCGAAGCGTCAGAAGAAAAACGTCCAGCCGTTCAAGTTGGGGACCCGTTCATGGAGAAACTATTACTTGAAGCAAGTCTAGAAATTATCCAATCTGATGCATTAGTTGGAATTCAAGACATGGGAGCTGCTGGTCTGACATCATCTTCTGCAGAGATGGCAAGTAAAGCAGGTTCAGGTATTGTGATGAACTTAGATGAGGTTCCACAACGCGAAAAAAATATGACAGCTTATGAAATGATGTTATCTGAATCTCAGGAACGTATGCTAATCGTTGTTAAAAAAGGCAGAGAAGCTGAAATCCGTGAGATCGTTGAAAAGTGGGGCTTAATGTCTCGTGAAATTGGTTATGTAACAGATGATAAAAAGTTACGCCTTCTTCACAACGGTGAAGTGGTTGCCGATGTACCAGTAGATGCACTTGCTGAAGATGCACCTGTTTATCACAAACCGTCTAAAGAGCCAGCTTACTATAGCGAATTCCAAGCACAAGAAAACGTGGCTCCTGAAGTAACAGATGCTAAGGAAACGTTAATTAACTTACTTTCACAACCTACAATTGCTAGTAAAGAGTGGGTTTATGATCAATATGATTACATGGTTCAAACGAATACTGTCGTTTCACCGGGTTCTGATGCTGCGGTTGTTCGTATTCGTGGAACAGAAAAAGCATTAGCGATGACAACAGATTGTAACTCTCGCTATTTATATTTAGATCCAGAAGTCGGCGGTAAGATTGCGATTGCTGAAGCTGCACGTAATATTGTATGTTCGGGTGCTGAGCCACTAGGAATTACAGATTGCTTAAACTACGGTAACCCAGAACGCCCAGAAATCTTCTGGCAATTAGAAAAGTCAACAGACGGAATGAGCGAAGCTTGTCGCGCGTTTGGAGTTCCAGTTATCGGTGGGAACGTTTCTCTATATAATGAAAGAAGTGGAGAAGCGGTTTACCCAACACCTACCATTGGGATGGTCGGTTTAATCGAAAAAACAGAATATATTACTACACAAAACTTCAAGGATGCAGGAGATGTGATTTACCTTCTAGGTGAAACGAAGAAAGAATTCGGCGGAAGTGAACTTCAAAAGTTAGTAGAAGGCCGCATTTTTGGTAAAGCACCTGCGATTGACCTTGAAGAAGAAAAAGGACGTCAACAACAATTACTAGGAGCGATCCGCGCCGGACTTGTTCAATCTGCTCATGATATTGCAGAAGGTGGATTAGGAGTAGCGGTTGCAGAAAGTATGATTGATGGAGAAGTTGGAGCTTCTGTAATTATTGGTGAGGATGTCGTTACAGAACTGTTTGCTGAGTCTCAATCACGTTTTATTGTTACAGTGAAAAAAGAACATCAAGAACAATTTGAACAAATCGTGGATGCTAAAGTGATCGGGGAAGTAACAAATGATAAAGTATTAACAATTGCATCAAATAACGATGTATTGTTTACGGCAACACAAGAAGAACTTGCTACTGCTTGGAAAGGAGCTATTCCATGCTTGCTGAAATCAAAGGCTTAAACGAAGAGTGTGGGGTATTTGCCGTCTGGGGACACAAAGACGCGGCTCAAATCACGTACTACGGTTTGCACAGCCTTCAACACCGGGGTCAAGAAGGTGCAGGGATTATCGTTACAGATGGAGAAAAACTAACGGCTCATAAAGGTCTAGGTCTTGTTAATGAAGTATTTGCTTCAAAAGACTTTGAAACTCTTTATGGTAAAGCAGCAATTGGTCACGTTCGTTATGCAACAGCAGGAGGAGGCGGACTAGCTAATGTTCAGCCGCTTCTCTTCCGCTCTCAGACGAGCAGTCTAGCTATTGCACACAATGGAAATCTAGTAAACGCAAATCAATTAAAGCACCAACTCGAAAGCATGGGAAGTATTTTTCAATCAACTTCCGATACGGAAGTGTTAGCTCATCTTATTAAAAGAAGTACGTATCCACGTCTAGAAGATAAAATGATGAACTCGTTAACAATGATAAAAGGGGCCTACGCTTTTGTCGTGTTAACGGAAGATAAATTGATGGTCGCATTAGATCCAAATGGGTTAAGACCACTTTCGTTAGGGAAATTGGGAGATGCGTATGTTGTAGCATCTGAAACTTGTGCATTTGATGTAGTTGGAGCAAAATTTGAACGAGAAGTAAAGCCTGGTGAACTGATCGTCATTGACGATGAAGGAATCAGGAGTGAAGTGTTTGCTCAATCTTCAGGAAGAGCAATTTGCAGTATGGAGTACATTTATTTTGCTCGTCCGGATAGTAATGTCGATGAAATTAATGTTCATAAAGCGCGTAAAAACTTAGGGAAGCAACTCGCCCTGCAAGCACCGATTGAAGCAGATGTCGTGACAGGGGTACCTGACTCGAGTATTTCAGCAGCGATTGGCTACGCGGAGCAAACAGGAATTCCATACGAACTAGGATTAATCAAAAACCGATACGTCGGGCGCACATTTATTCAGCCTTCACAAGAATTACGTGAACAAGGTGTAAAGATGAAGCTTTCTGCGGTCCGTGGTGTAGTTGAAGGTAAGCGTGTCGTGATGATTGATGACTCGATCGTACGTGGTACAACTAGTCGTCGAATTGTAAGAATGTTAAGAGAAGCAGGGGCAACTGAAGTTCATGTTCGTATTAGTTCACCGCCAATCACGAATCCGTGCTTTTATGGTATAGATACCTCTACAAAAGAAGAGTTAATTGCTTCTAGTCATAGTATTGAAGAAATGAGAGAAATGATGGGGGCAGACAGCTTAGAGTTTTTAAGCGTTGAAGGAATGCTTGAAGGAATTGGCAGATCAAATGAAGATACGAATTGCGGACAATGCGTAGCATGTTTTACAGGAAGTTATCCAACAGAAATATATCCTCATACGATGCACCCTCACGATAAGTGCTAGAGTACGGGGACAGGAGGAAAAACGATGTCTGAAGCATATAAAAAAGCTGGAGTCGATATAGAAGCAGGCTATGAAGCCGTAGAACGAATGAAAAAGCATGTGGCAAGAACAAAGCGCCCAGAAGTATTAGGGGGATTAGGATCATTCGGCGGAATGTTTGATCTTTCTCAATTTAATCTTAAAGAGCCTGTGCTCGTTTCAGGAACAGACGGTGTAGGTACGAAGCTAATGCTCGCATTTATGATGGATAAACACGATACAATCGGAATTGATGCTGTTGCGATGTGTGTAAATGATATTGTCGTTCAAGGAGCCGAGCCTCTTTATTTCCTTGATTACATTGCGTGTGGGAAGGCCGTACCGGAACGAATTGAAGCGATCGTTAAAGGAATAGCAGATGGATGTGAACAAGCAGGCTGTGCAATCGTCGGCGGTGAAACAGCAGAAATGCCTGGAATGTATTCTGAAGAGGAATATGATTTAGCTGGATTTGCTGTTGGAATTGGTGAAAAGTCGAAACTTATTACGGGTAATGAGATTAAAGAAGGCGATGTGATCATCGGACTCGCTTCCAATGGACTTCATTCCAATGGATTTTCCCTAGTGCGTAAAGTTTTACTAGAACAAGCACAATTATCCTTACAAGAAGAGGTTCCTAGTTTAGGAAGAACTTTAGGGGAAGAGTTATTACAACCTACAAGAATATACGTGAAACCACTACTTAAAGTTATAGGAAACTACAACATTAAAGGTCTAGCGCATATTACAGGCGGTGGCTTCTATGAAAACCTACCGAGAATGCTGCCAGACGGTGTAGGTGTCCATATTGATTTCGGTTCATGGCCGATCCAACCAATTTTTGAGTTCATTCAAGAAAAAGGTGAAATTACAAGTAAGGACATGTTCTCTACGTTTAACATGGGTATTGGGATGGCAGTCGTTGTCTCAGAAAGTGAGATGCACCCAGTTCTGCAAAAGTTAAATGAATTTGGTGAAAAAGCCTATATTATTGGAAGAGTAACAGGTGATGAGGGAGTTTCTATCGGAGGACTCGAGTAATGAAAAAAATAGCTGTTTTCGCATCGGGAAGTGGTTCCAATTTCCAAGCGATAATTAATGAGGTCGAGCGAGGCGAGCTAAGTGCTCACATCGCTCTTCTCGTTTGTGATAAATCTGAAGCAAAGGCGATTGAAAGGGCAAAAACTCACGGAATTGACACGTTTGTTTTTAACCCGAAAGCCTATGTGAGTAAGGATGAATTTGAACAAAAAATTGTTGATGAATTACAAAAAAAAGATGTTGAGTTTGTTGTGCTTGCGGGATATATGCGTTTAATTGGTACAACGTTATTGCGTGCTTATGAAGGAAAAATTGTTAATATTCACCCTTCTTTATTACCATCTTTTCCTGGAAAAGATGCAATTGGACAAGCTCTTCTTGCAGGTGTAAAAGTAACAGGCGTTACGATCCACTATGTGGATGAAGGAATGGACACGGGACAAATTATCGCTCAAGAAGCAGTTACTATAGACGAAGATGAAACAAGAGAAACATTAACGACGAAAATCCAACAGGTAGAGCATCGCCTGTATTATAAAACTTTAAAAGAACTTTTATCGATATAAGGAGGACACTAAGATGGCAGTCAAACGTGCATTGGTTAGTGTATCAAATAAAGAGGGGATTGTTCCTTTCGTTCAACAATTAGTGGAGTTAGGTGTTGAGGTTGTTTCAACTGGAGGAACAAGAAAAGCACTAGAAGAAGCTGGTGTTAGTGTGATCGGAATTTCTGAAGTAACAGGATTTCCAGAGATCTTAGATGGACGTGTTAAAACATTACACCCTAATATTCACGGCGGCCTTTTAGCTATGCGTGAAAGTGAAGACCATCTTTCGCAACTACAAGAACATAACATCACACCAATCGATTTAGTTGTTGTTAACTTATATCCATTCCAACAAACAATTGCTAAGCCTGACGTTACATTTGCAGATGCAATTGAAAACATAGACATTGGCGGTCCGAGCATGCTGCGTGCTGCTGCGAAAAACCACGCACATGTAACCGTTGTTGTGGACCCAGTAGATTACGACACAGTTATCGCTCAACTGAAAGAAGACAGTAAAGTGGCAGAAGATACTCGCAAGAAATTAGCTGCCAAAGTTTTCCGTCATACAGCAGCTTACGATGCGGTCATTGCTGAATACTTAACGAACGAAGTAAATGAAGAAAATCCAGAATCATTAACAGTAACGTTTGAAAAGAAACAAGATCTTCGCTACGGGGAGAATCCTCACCAAAAAGCAGCGTTTTATCGTAAGCCACTAGGACCGACGACTTCAATCGCACAAGCTGAACAGCTTCACGGTAAAGAGTTATCCTATAACAACATTAACGATGCTGATGCAGCCGTAGCTATCGTAAAAGAGTTCCAAGAGCCGGCAGTCGTTGCAATTAAACATATGAACCCTTGTGGTGTAGGTGTAGGAGAAACAATTGAGCAAGCGTATGATAAAGCCTATGAAGCAGATCCAGTATCGATCTTCGGTGGGATCATTGCAGCTAACCGGGAAGTAGATCGTGAAACGGCTTTAAAAATGAAAGAAATTTTCTTAGAAATTATTATTGCACCTTCATTTACTGAGGAAGCTTTAGAAATTTTAACAACGAAGAAGAATTTAAGATTATTAACGTTACCGATTGAAAAAGCGAATAAAGCTGAGCTAAAACTGACGACGATTCACGGTGGTGCACTCGTTCAAGAAGAAGATACATTCGGATTAGACGAGGCTACAATTAAAGTAGCAACGAAGCGTGAACCAACGGAAGAAGAGTGGAAGGCGTTGGAATTAGCTTGGAAAGTTGTAAAGCACGTTAAATCGAACGCAATCGTATTAGCTAAAAACGAAATGACAATCGGTGTAGGTGCAGGTCAAATGAACCGTGTCGGTGCCGCTAAAATTGCAATCGAGCAAGCAGGACAAGAAGCAAACGGTGCTGTAATGGGTTCTGATGCGTTCTTCCCAATGAGTGATACAGTAGAAGAAGCAGGAAAAGCTGGAATTACGGCTATAATCCAACCAGGTGGTTCTATTCGTGATGAAGACTCAATTGCCAAGGCTGATGAGTTAGGCATCGCTATGGTATTAACAGGGGTTCGTCATTTTAAACACTAATCAGACGGAGGGGACGTTTCATGAAAGTACTAATCGTAGGTAGTGGTGGACGCGAGCATACAATGGCTTGGAAGGTCGCACAAAGCTCGAAAGTAGCACAAGTATTTGTTGCACCAGGAAATGCAGGAATGAAAGATGTTGCTACCATTGTTGAAATACCTGAAAATGACCACGAACAACTGATTGAATTTGCTAAAAAAGAGCAAATTGATTTAACGATTGTCGGACCAGAAGCACCGCTATTAGATGGTATTGTCAATCGCTTTAAAGAAGCGGGCTTAAAGATCTTTGGCCCGGAAAAAGAAGCTGCTTTAATCGAGGGAAGTAAATCGTTTGCTAAAGAGATCATGCATAAATACAAAATCCCAACAGGTTATTATGAGACATTCACTTCATATGAAGAAGCAAAAGCATACGTAGAAGAAAAGGGAGCACCTATAGTCATTAAAGCCGATGGATTGGCAGCGGGTAAAGGTGTTGTCGTTGCAATGACGATTGAAGAAGCGACAAACGCTCTTTACGAAATGCTTGAAAATAATCAATTTGGAAAAGCAAGTGCGAAAGTAGTAATCGAGGAGTACTTAGCAGGAGAAGAACTGTCTTTAATGGCATTCGTCCATGGTGATGTTGTTCTTCCGATGGTTGGTGCTCAAGATCATAAACGTGCTTATGACAATGATGAAGGACCTAATACGGGTGGTATGGGCGCATATTCACCAGTACCGCAATTTAACGAAGCTTCCGTTCAAGAAGCAGTCGAAAAAGTATTACAACCAATGGCGAACGCAATGATTTCAGAAGGCCGCAGCTTTACGGGTATTTTATATGCTGGTTTAATGATGACAGATCAAGGACCTAAAGTCATTGAGTTTAATGCTCGCTTTGGAGATCCTGAAACCCAAGTAGTTTTACCTCGTTTAGTGACGGACATGGTGGATGTTATTAATGGACTTCTAGATGGTGAGAAAGTTGAACTAAAATGGTCAAACGAAGCAGTTGTTGGTGTTGTGATGGCTTCAAAAGGGTATCCTTTAGCTTATGAAAAAGGTGCTGTAATTGAAGGTTTGCAAGAAGTAGATTCACAAACGCTGGTGTTCCACGCTGGAACCAAATTAGAAAAAGATCAATTTGTAACAAACGGCGGAAGAGTCTTACTTGTTGCTCGTAAAGACAACAGCCTGCAAGCAGCTCAAGAAAAAGTGTACGAAGAGATTACGAAAGTAAAGAGCGATGGCTTGTTTTACCGTACAGACATCGGAAACAAAGCTATCGGGCGCGCTTTTTCCTCATAAACAAATAAATAATCGCAACAATTGAACCAATGATTGATGCATAAACAAATAAAGAATCAATCGCAAATTCCATAAAATTTCATCTCCTTTATAATAAGAGAGGCTGTACTCAAAATGGTTGAGATAGCCTCCTTTTTTATAATAGCTTTGCTAACGACATGATTTAGTCAAAATACGTTGAATTTAGGCTCACCGTCATTTCAAACGCCTTTCAGCAACTGGAAGGTTGAAAAACGAAATGCTACGATGGTGAACACCAGCAAAAATAACTCAAAAGTTTGAGAAATTGTTCTTATACAAAAAGTTAGCGGATACCAGGGCCGTTATTTACTAATTCTTGTGATGTTTATAAAGGATTCCAAGCAAATAGCGTCCTCTCAGTCCGCTAAAAAAATTCCATTAGTAGTTCTAGCGCAAGCCCCCATCGACTAGCGAGACTTCCCTCACCTTCGTACGATAAGTCAACATCGACTCACTGGCGATCGTCGTGTTTCCTTTATCTCCTACTGTTCAGTCCAGTCCTTACGGCGCTTAACGGTTGCTTGCGCTTTTCTTGACATGATTTAGTTCGTCAGTTCATAGAGTAATGAACGAACCTTAAATGGTATCAACTGTTTCTTGTAGCTTTTCACTGTCAACATTCATTTGTTGTTCATTATTTTGTTTTTTCATTTGTACGATTTGTTCTTCAAACATGTATGTTAAAGGACAAAAACGAGTAAAGCCTTCTGCCACTTTCATTGCGCCCATCATTGCGACAAACAATGGCATACTTCTATATGGTTTTTTCACTAACTTTGCTGTGGCCCAAGCAAGGACAGTAAATCCACAAGTAATACGAACAAATGCGTTAATCATTCCAATATTTGGTTTCATTTCACTGACAACACCTTTCTGACAGACTATTTTGTAAAATTTCTAATAAATTGTATAACTTTAATGTGTTAAACGGTGAAAATATGTTACGATAATATAAATTAGCTCAAGTAGAAATGGGTGAAGTTAAAATGGCTGAACGTATCTATCGTTGGACAAAGAAACTTTTAAGACAACAACTAGCGGTCATTCGTGGAGAGTTAGCCCCTACTGTTGTATTAAAAAATGCAACATATCTTAATAGTGTAAGAAAAAAATGGCTTAAAGCCCATATATGGATTTACGAAGATCGGATCGTCTATGTAGGAGACCAAATGCCTACACAATATAAAGGGACTTCTATTATTGATTGTAGCGACCAATATATCGTACCAGGGTATATTGAACCGCATGCTCATCCTTTTCAGTTATATAATCCCCATAGTTTTGCTAAATATGCATCAACTCGAGGGACGACTACATTGATTAATGATAATCTAATGTTCTTTTTACATCTTGAAAAAAAGAAAGCGCTTACGCTGATTGAAGAGCTAGATGAACTTCCGACCTCTATGTACTGGTGGTGTCGTTATGACGCACAGACCGAATTAGACGGGGAGGAAGAGTGTTTTTCTAATTCGAGAATGAAAGCTTGGCTCGAACACCATCTTGTCGTTCAAGGAGGAGAGCTAACGTCTTGGCCGAAAGTGTTAGCTGGGGACGATTCCATTCTTCATTGGATGCAAGAAACAAGGCGCTTACGAAAGCCGATTGAAGGACACTTTCCTGGAGCGTCTGAACGAACGCTTACTCAAATGGCATTATTAGGTGTAACTTCAGATCACGAAGCGATGACAGGTGAAGATGCGGTCATGAGGTTAAATCTAGGGTACACTACATCTTTACGACACTCCTCTATTCGTCCCGATTTACCAAGGTTGTTAAAAGAAATGTTGGAATTGGGTGTAGATGATTTTACGAACTGTTTATTAACTACTGATGGTTCGACTCCTACATTTTATGAGCGAGGAGTAATTGACCATTTAATTCAAATTGCCATTGAAAGTGGTGTCCCTCTAGTCGAAGCTTACAACATGGCATCTTATAATGTGGCTAAATACTATAATTTAGACTATAAGATTGGAATGATTGCACCAGGACGAATTGCACATCTAAACTTTTTATCAGAAAAAGACAACCCTGTCCCTACTTCAGTAATGGCAAAAGGTCAATGGGTTGTTCGCGATAATGCTATTGTCCAAAATTATGAAAGTTTTCCGTGGGATCAATATGAGATGAGACCATTGCAGTTAGATTGGGATATTACAGAAGAGGACCTTCATTTTTCAATGCCAATGGGGATCGAATTAGTGAACTCTGTTATTCTTAAGCCATTCCAGATAACGGTTGAAGGAACAGGTGAAAATCTATCTAAGGAACACAATGAGAGCTTTTTTGTCTTACTCGATCGAAAAGGTAAATGGCGGATTAATACCATAATAAAAGGTTTCGGCAATAAAGTTTCTGGTTTTGCGAGTTCGTTTTCGAATACAGGCGATATCGTGGTAATCGGAAAAAATAAAAAAGATATGATGTTTGCGTTTAAACAATTAAAACAACAAGGTGGAGGTATTGTCCTTGTTGAAGACGGGGAAGTCATTAGTGCTATTCCTTTAAGTTTAACGGGAATTATGTCCGACCAAGCAATGGAAGAAGTAATTGAGCAAGAGAAAGGTCTTGTTAGAGAATTAAAGAAACGTGGTTATGCATACGAAGATCCTATTTATAGTTTATTATTTTTCTCGTCTACACATTTACCGTACATTCGGGTAACACAACATGGAATTTATGACGTTTATAATAAAAAAGTACTCTTTCCTTCAATTATGCGTTAAACTATTAAAGAACAATTATCATTATGGGTCAAAGGTCGTGTAATCATTGAAGAATTCATCGAAATTATTATTAACAGCAGTGTTAGCAATAACGATCAGCATGACAGGATGCAAAAAAGATAAAGAAACGGTTCAAGATGATATTGATCCTGTTAAACAAGAAGAGCCTAAAGAAGAGGTTGTTGAATATGAGGCAACTTTTCCGTTAACAGGCATTCCAACTGATTCAGCAATTGACCAGCGCCCATTTGCTGTAACGATTAATAATCATCGTCAAGCTAGACCGCAGTCAGGTTTGTTAGAGGCGGATGTTGTATATGAAGTTCTTTCAGAATATGAAATCACTCGTCTAGTCGCGATCTATCATAGTATGCAGCCAGAAAACGTTGGACCAGTGCGAAGTGCGAGAGGGTATCACATTGACTTAGCCAAGGGCTACGATGCATTTTTCGTAAGTCATGGCTGGAGTCCTGACGCTAAAGAAAGGCTGCTTATACAAAATGAGACAGATTACCTAAATGGTATAGAAGGTAATAATGATGGCGCCTTGTTTAAGCGTTCATCTGAACGAAAAGCTCCTCACAATTCGTATATTACGTATGATAATATTATGAAGGGGTTAGAAGCCAAGGGGTATAATCTAATGGGTGAACCGGCACCGTTAACCTTCTATGAAGATGTTGATGTTGAACTTGAAGGAAGCACTGCCGACAGCGTAACGATCGACTATCATAACCTTTATGATGTAACTTATAAGTATGATCAAGCTAATAAAACATTTTCACGGTATAATGGTTCTTATCATGCTGTAGATTATGCAACGTCAGACCCACTGGCTATTCATAACATCTTTGTTGTTGAGACAAAGCATGAAGTCATAGATGATCAAGGCCGACGTAAGATCGATTTAACATCAGGCGGTAAAGGACTATTGTTACAAAAAGGTGTAGCAATCGAAGTAGATTGGGTGAATAAAGACGGGAAAATATTGCCTGAGAAGAATGGTGAGCTGGTGAAGTTAGTACCAGGGCAGACGTGGATTAATATTATTCCAGAAAAGATTGAACAAAGAGTAATTATTGAAGAATAGGAAGAGGTGAAAACATTGCAAATTAATAAGTTACGTGGGAAAGAACTAGACCAACTATTTAATGCAATATTATCGCTAAATGATCTAGAGGAATGTTATCAGTTTTTTGATGACTTATGTACAATAAATGAGATCCAATCGTTAGCTCAACGTTTAGAAGTAGCTCGTATGCTTCAATTAGGATACACGTACCATAAAATAGAAACCGAAACAGGTGCAAGTACTGCTACGATTTCACGAGTAAAACGTTGTCTCAACTATGGTAACGACGGTTATAAAATGACATTAGACCGAGTTCACGGCGAAACCAAAGAAGAAAAAGAATAAAAACCCGGTGCCAGGCACCTTCAACACTGTACAGTGTTAAAGGTGCCTGGCACCTCTTTTTTTCCTCTATATAGTTATATGCTTGAATTGTTTGACTTGGAAAAGACCTGTATCGGTTAGCTTCAAGTCGGGGATAACGGGTAGGGCTAAGAAGGACAACGTTAAAAATGGATTAAAGTTACCCGAGAATCCGACTTCAGCCAGTGAGGTATTTAACGCATTGATTTGTTTTAATGTCTCCTCGTAGTGCTGGTCCGTTAATAACCCGCAAATCGGTAATGATAGACTGCAAACTGACTTACCGTTTTTAACGATTGCTATTCCTCCCTGCATGTCTTCGATCATAGAAATCGCTTCTAACATGTCATCATCATTCGTACCGCAAACAATAATATTATGTGAATCGTGAGCGATCGTCGTTGCAATCGCGCCTTCCTTTAATCGCATGCCTTTCACTATACCAAGCCCAATATTTCCAGTTGCATGATGCCGCTCAATAACCGCCAATTTCAGTTGGTCTTTTTTAATAGAAGGGACAAATGAGCCATCTATGGAAGACACTTCCTCATTTAGATGATTAGTAATTAGTGAATTAGGAATGACTTCAATGATGTTCGCTGTTTTCCCGTTTAATGAGATGTTAAAGTCTTCTTTCGTAACGGGCTGAATGTGCACACTTTTCTTCAGAGATTGAGGTATCATTATATCCTTTTTGTTTGTGGCACTTTCGATAAGTACTCTCTTCTGAACGATGTGCTCGCCTTTTAGAAATACGTCCTCAATTGCAACTTGATTAAGGTCTGAAAGAATAAGCAAGTCGGCATCATAGCCAGGCGCAATTGCGCCTTTGTTTCGTAATTGGAAACATTCTGCAGCATTAAGAGTCGCCATTGAAATTGCTTGTATCGGATCTAACCCCTCGGCAATGGCTAAGCGAACATTGTGATCAATGCTTCCTTCTTCTACTAGATCATCTAGATGTTTATCATCTGTTACGAATAAGCAACGCCTTGAGTTCCGTTCAGTTACGACCGGAAGGAGGGCTTGTAGATCTTTAGCGACTGACCCTTCTCTAATCATTAAATACATCCCACGTTGCAACCGAATTTTAGCTTCTTCTGCATTAACAGCTTCGTGATCCGTTTGGATACCTGCGACTCGATATGTATTAATTCCATATGTATCTAAACCCGCTGCATGACCATCAATCAATTTACCGTGTTCCGTTGCAGAAATTAGCTTGTTCACCATCTGCTCACTACCATTTAAGACAGCAGGAAAATCCATCACTTCAGCTAGTCCTAATACATTTTGGTCGTTATAAAAAGGTACAATATCTTCTGCCTCAAGGACAGCACCGGCATTTTCAAATGAAGTGGCAGGAACACAGGATGGGATCATAAAATAAATATCTAATAAAGACTCCCTGCTGCTTTCAATTAAATATTGAATGCCTTCTGTTCCTGCAACATTTGCAATTTCATGTGGGTCAGCAATCAATGTAGTAACCCCATGAGGAACAAGAACTTTTTCTAGCTGCTGCGGGGTAAGCATGGATGATTCGATATGGACATGACCATCAATAAAAGCAGGACATATATAACCACCTTTAGCATCAAATGTGGAATGGCCTTCATAGGAACCAATTCCAACGATTTTTCCTTTTGTAATTGCTACGTCCTCTTCGATAATTTCCCCATTAAATACATCAATTACTTTTCCATTCGTTATGACAAGATCTGCTTTTTTAGCTGTAGATGCACTATGAATATAATCATAGATGTTATTGCCGATATTCAATTGAAAACCTCCTAATCGTTCGAACCGAAATCATTTTGTATAGTATACCAACCTAATTTTTAAAATGTTAGTTTTTAGTCCAAAAATGTACCAATATTTTTTTCGTGGGTGTATCCTTAGATTGATATCTAATTTTTGATATAATCATTCAGTGTAGATAAATGTTTTCGATGATGGAGGAAATAGTCATGCTTGAATATAAAGATTGGAAGCATGCCTTTAAATTAGATCCGAATAAAGAAATTAGTGATGAGGATTTAGAGGCAATTTGTGAGTCTGGAACAGATGGAATTATTGTAGGAGGAACAGATGGAGTAACCCTAGATAATACCCTTAGTTTATTGGCAAGAATTCGCCGGTATTCAGTACCTTGCGCGTTAGAAGTTTCAAATCTCGAATCATTGACACCAGGATTCGATCATTATTTTATTCCAACTGTTTTAAACAGTAATGATACGCAGTGGATCACGAAACTTCATCATCAAGCTGTAAAAGAGTATGGTCCGATTATGAATTGGGATGAAATTGTAATGGAAGGATATTGTATTCTTAATCCAGATGCCAAAGTTGCCCAATTAACGAATTCAGATACAAATTTACAAGAAGAAGATGTTGTCGCGTATGCACGAATGGCAGAGAACATGTACCAGTTACCTATATTTTATATTGAATATAGTGGAATGTATGGAGAAGTATCAGTTGTAGAAGCGGTAAAAGATGTGTTGAAAGATACCCGCTTATTTTACGGCGGGGGCATAACGAATGCAGACCAAGCCGAAGAAATGGCGCAGTTTGCTGATACAGTCATCGTAGGAAATATCATCTATGATAATATAAAAGCTGCAATTGCTACGGTGCGTACCGTAAAAAAATAGAGTTGTTGCAAAACAAATACTAAAGTAAAATAGATAGAATAAGAACATATGTTTGGTGGTGGGATTGTGCAAAGTAAGTTAATGGAAAAGATGTTAGCAGGATTAAACCCAGAGCAAAGGAAAGCTGTGCAGCATACAGATGGTCCCTTATTATTGATGGCTGGTGCTGGAAGTGGAAAAACGAGAGTATTAACTCATCGGATTGCTTATATTATTCGAGAAAAAGGAATAGCGCCCTATAATGTTCTAGCAATTACATTTACGAATAAAGCAGCCCGTGAAATGAAGGATCGTGTGGCTCAAATTGTAGGAGGAACAGCTGAGAATATTTGGATTTCGACCTTCCACTCGATGTGCGTACGGATTTTACGTAGAGATATTGATCGAATTGGATTTAGTAGAAACTTTACAATTTTAGATGGATCCGATCAATTGTCTGTTATAAAGCAAATCTTAAAAACGAAGAATATTGACCCGAAAAAATTCGAACCTAGAAGTATTCTTGGTACTATTAGTTCAGCCAAGAATGAATTAAAGCGTGCTGAAGAATTTTCAAAAACGGCAAGTGGGTTATATGATCAAACAGCAGCAGAAGTGTATGTAGAATATGAAAAACAATTAAAGAAAAATCAGTCCTTGGATTTTGATGACCTGATTATGACAACCATTCGATTATTTAAGCTAGTACCTGAAGTACTAGAGTATTATCAAAGAAAGTTCCAATATATTCACGTTGATGAGTATCAAGATACAAACAAAGCACAATATGTATTAGTGAATATGCTAGCTGAAAAATATAAAAACATTTGTGTTGTCGGGGACTCGGATCAGTCAATTTATCGCTGGCGTGGAGCAGACATTGCAAACATTCTTTCATTTGAACAAGATTATCCAACAGCAGCGGTTATACTATTAGAGCAAAATTACCGCTCAACCAAAACCATTTTAGAGGCAGCCAATAAAGTTATAGAAAATAACTTGAAAAGAAAGCCGAAAAAGCTTTGGACTGAAAATGACGAAGGATGTAAAATTGTCCGTTATGAAGCGGATACCGAGCAAGATGAAGCGTATTACGTCATCGGAAAAATTAGAGAAGTCACACGTAATGGCCATAGTAATTCTGATATAGCGATCCTTTACCGTACCAACGCACAATCGCGTGTCATGGAGGAATTGCTCGTTAAATCGAACATTGAATATAACATCGTCGGCGGAACGAAATTCTATGATCGTAAAGAAATTAAAGATGTATTAGCTTACTTACGTCTTATTGGGAACCCTGATGACGATATTAGCTTACAACGGATTATCAATGTTCCAAAACGAGGAATTGGGGCGGCCACGGTTGACCGTATTCTAGAATATGGAGCAGACCAAGGGATCTCAATGTTTAAAGTATTACAAGAAATTGAACAAGTTGGTTTAAGCGCACGAGTGGTCGGTAAGCTCGAAGATTTTTCAAAACAGATGAACAACTGGATCAATATGCAGGAGTACTTATCCGTTACTGAACTAGTAGAGGAAGTCCTTGAGAAATCAGGCTACCGAGACATGTTAAAAAATGAAAAAACATTAGAAGCGCAAAGTCGCTTAGAGAATATTGATGAGTTTTTATCGGTAACGGTCGATTTTGAAAAAAATAGTGAGGATAAATCGTTAATTGCCTTTTTAACTGACCTTGCTCTTGTGGCTGATATTGACAAACTTGATGAAGATAATGAAAAGCCAACAGAAGTGGTTACTTTGATGACGATGCACTCGGCAAAAGGATTAGAATTCCCCATTGTATTTATTATTGGAATGGAAGAAGGCGTCTTTCCTCACAGCCGATCTCTTTTCGAAGAAGAAGAAATGGAAGAAGAACGCCGCTTAGCTTATGTAGGAATCACTCGAGCTGAGCAGCAATTATTCTTAACGAATGCAAGAAGTCGTACGTTATTTGGACGTACGAGTACAAATGCTCCATCTCGTTTCTTAAAAGAGATCCCAGAGTCGTGTCTAGAAGAACCGGCAAAACCAGAGCCGGTCTGGGCAAAAACTTCACGACCAAGCTCATTTGGTGCGCCAAAACGAAATGTTGCTGCTAGTCGACCGGTCGCTTCCTCATCAGGTGGGGAAGGCTTCCAATGGTCAGTAGGAGATAAAGCAGAACATGGGAAGTGGGGAATTGGCACTGTAGTGAGCACAAAAGGCCAAGGAGAACATATCGAGCTTGATATTGCCTTTCCAAAGCCAGTAGGTGTCAAACGGTTAGTAGCCAAATTTGCTCCAATCAAAAAGGTGTAATGAAAGGACGATCACATGGAAAAGCATGAAGCGAAATCTCGGATTGATCAATTAAGAGAGCTTCTAAATGAATATGGTCATCATTACTATGTACTAGACAAGCCAATCGTTTCTGATGCAGAATATGACCAATTAATGCAAGAACTTGTCTCTCTAGAAGAAAAACATCCAGAGCTTATAACCGATGACTCTCCAACCGTCCGAGTTGGGGGAGAACCGTTACCATTTTTTAATAAGGTACAACATGATGTACCTATGTTAAGCTTAGGAAATGCGTTTAATGAAGAGGATTTACGCGATTTTGATCGTCGAGTTAAACAAGGTCTAAACGAGGCTGAACCAACATATAGCTGTGAATTAAAAATAGATGGACTAGCTGTTTCACTTAAATATGAACAAGGAAAATTCATTCGTGGAGCGACTCGTGGAGATGGTTCTGTCGGGGAAGACATTACACAAAACTTGAAAACGATCCGTTCGATACCATTGCGACTAAAGGAAGAAGTGACTTTAGAAGTTCGCGGCGAAGCCTTTATGCCGAAACGATCATTTGAAAAGTTGAACGAGGCAAAAGAGGCTGCTGGAGAAGAAAAGTTTGCCAACCCTAGAAATGCAGCAGCTGGTTCACTACGTCAACTAGACCCAAAAATAGCAGCAAAACGTAATCTTGATCTTTTTCTCTATTCACTCGGTCGCATCGAAAATGATCAGATTACTTCCCATCATCAAGCATTAAATTATATACAAGATTTAGGGTTAAAGATTAATCAGGAAAGCCGTCATTGTAGAAACATCGATGAAGTCATTGAATATGTTAAAAGCTGGGTAGAGAAAAGACCAGACTTACCATATGAAATTGACGGTATTGTAATTAAAGTTGATGAACTTGATCAACAGATAACGTTAGGATTTACTGCGAAAAGTCCCCGTTGGGCGATCGCTTATAAATTTCCAGCAGAAGAAGTGGTCACAAAGTTAATTGGGATTGATTTGAATGTTGGCCGGACGGGAGTAGTCACTCCGACAGCAATTTTAGAGCCGGTAACAGTTGCTGGTACTACTGTGAAGAGAGCTTCATTGCACAATGAAGACTTAATCCGGGAAAAAGATATTAAAATCGGTGACTCTGTTGTTGTGAAAAAAGCAGGGGACATCATCCCAGAGGTCGTTAACGTATTACTTGAATTACGAACAGGAGAAGAGCAAGACTTTCATATGCCGACACAGTGTCCTGAATGTGAAAGTGAACTTGTCCGACTCGAGGGTGAAGTAGCTTTACGCTGTATTAACCCGAAGTGTCCAGCGCAAATTCGCGAAGGGCTAACTCATTTTGTTTCTCGAAACGCTATGAATATTGATGGACTAGGAGAACGAGTGATTGCCCAACTTTTCGCTGAAGGGCTTGTTGAAGATGTTGCTGATTTATATAAGTTAAAGAGAGAGCAATTGTTGCAACTTGAAAGAATGGGCGAGAAATCGGTTGATAACTTACTCAGTGCTATCGAAGCGACAAAAGAAAACTCACTGGAAAAATTACTATTTGGTTTAGGAATCCGTTTTGTAGGTGCAAAAGCAGCGAAAACATTAGCAATGCACTTTGAAACGATCGAGGCACTTCAATTAGCTGATTACGAAACACTGAAAGCGGTTAATGAAATTGGTGAAAAAATGGCCAATTCAATCGTGAATTACTTTGAGCAGGAAGAAGTGATCGAATTAATTAACGAGCTAAATGAACTCGGTGTGAGTATGACATATAAAGGGCCAAAGCTACCGTCTGCTGAAGACGTTCAGGAAAGCCCGTTCTTAGGTAAAACAGTTGTACTTACGGGGAAACTAGCTCAGTTAACCAGAGATGAAGCAAAAGAAAAGATCGAAGCTCTAGGTGGAAAAATAACTGGAAGTGTCAGTAAAAAAACGGATTTAGTGATTGTTGGGGAAGATGCAGGCTCCAAATTAGCGAAAGCACAGGAATTAGGGATTACGGTTTGGAGTGAAGAACAATTCATTGAAGAAACGGCTAACTAGTAAGGTTAGATCAATAATCCTCCTCTTAAATAAACGTTTGTTTAAGAGGAGGTTTAATACGGAGTAGGAGTGATGAAGATGATAAAACGAGCGATACCGATTGCTCTTTGTAGCGTCATCTTTTTGTCAGGTTGTTTGCCTTTTTTACAGCCAGAGGAGCAGTTAATAGAAGAGGAAGAACATGGGGAAGACCAAATTGTTGAATTGAGCCCGGAAGTGTACACACCTGAAAACTACTATCGAAGTGTTCTGTATGATGGTTCCTATACTCATGGTGAAGGCAGAGGCTTTAGTAATGCCGTCGTATACAATCGTCTTGATATCGAACAACTTGAATTAGGTTTAATGGAGCTGGCTAACGAAAGATTCGATCCAGAAAAGTATTTCTTTAGGGAAGGCCAGTTTATTTCTCGTAATGAACTGAATAATTGGTTAATGCGAAATCACGAAGAGGATAATCCTCTAGGACTAAATCCACCTCTCGGATCAGGGGACACGTTAAGGGACCAAGAAGAGGACCAACCTCGTTATTTGTCTCATATACTAGAACATAATTATTTAGTAGAAAATGCAAACGGCCAGCTAGAATTAGGCGGAGTGGTCATTGGCCTTTCTATGAATAAGGTGTATAACTATCGTATTTATGATGATCAAGGAAGAATTTATCGATACGAAGTTGATATTAATGAGAAAAAAATGGAGGCTGAAGGAAAGCGAATGGCCGAAGAAATCGTTTCTCGTTTGCGTTTGCCTAATCGTGAAGAAGGAGCGTTAGAAAATGTTCCAATTATCATCGCACTATTTCAAGAAGAAAAACGAGAAGCCATTGTACCAGGTAGTTTCATCATGAAGGGAATTGCTGAACCACAACGCCAAGTGGATAAATGGCAACCGATTAATCAGAAGTACTATTTTTACCCTTCTACTCTTGCAAACAATGAACAGCGAAATGATGCGGAACGTTTCTTAAAGTTTAAAGAAGAAATTAATGATTTCTTTGATAACTATGTGGGGGTCGTAGGTAAAGGGTTTTATAAAGATGAGCAGCTTACAGAACTGACGATTGAAATCCCGATCCGTTTCCAAGGGAAGGCTGAAATCATTGCACTTACACAATTTTCGGCTGACCGAATTGCGCAACGTTTTCCAAGTAACTTAAAAATACAAGTGTATATCACATCTGTATCTGGACAAGAGGCCCTTATTGTTCGTAATCCGAATGAAGACCCGTTTATCCACATTTACAGATAAATCATTTCCAAAGGTAGTTGTGGACTAAGTAGTTCCATGTTGGTGGAGGATCATTCCAAATAGCTTATTAATTAGCAGACCAAATCGCATAATGATTTGGTCTCTTAATATCCATTTTTGTTTAGATGATGTAATAATCATTTAAATGTTCGTACATCTATAATGTGTTAACGTAAAAAGAGCGACTCAATTCAATTAGAATGGAGTTATTAAAAGAAAATTGAAGATATTTTGAACATTGTTAGGACGTTTGATGCATAGATTTTGCATAAAGGGAGGTGTAGGAATGGAACATCAATTAACGTTGGCTACATCTGTTTTACTTTGGGTTCCAATGCTTTTATTAATTGTTTTTTCATTGGTAAGTTTGATTAAAGAAAGGAGAGAATAACTTTGGAGGTTGCAACGTTATTTACGTTTATCATTTATCTTGTTGGAATGTTGGTCATTGGAATTATCGCTTATCGTTTAACTAACAATCTATCTGACTACGTGTTGGGTGGTCGCAGGCTTAGTGGAAGTGTTGCTGCATTAAGTGCGGGTGCTTCGGATATGAGTAGTTGGTTGCTTTTAGGTTTGCCAGGTGCCCTTTATATCGGTGGAATGGGTGAAATCTGGATAGCGGTAGGCCTTGCAATTGGTGCGTATCTAAACTGGCAGTATGTTGCTGCTCGCTTAAGAAAGTATACAGAAGTCGCTAATGATTCTATCACTCTACCAGACTTCTTTGAAAATCGATTTCATGACAAATCAAAGATCCTTCGAGTGGTGTCAGCCCTAGTTATCTTGCTGTTTTTTGCTTTTTATACATCAGCAGGACTTGTGGGGGGCGCGTTGTTGTTTGAAGCTTCTTTTGGAATGACTTACACACAAGCACTTTGGATTGGTGCAATTGTTATCATTTCTTACACCTTTTTAGGTGGTTTTTTAGCGGTTAGTTGGACAGATTTTTTTCAAGGGATATTAATGTTTCTTGCATTAATTATTGTTCCGGTTGTTGCTATATCTAAATTAGGTGGTTGGCAATCAACGCTAAATGCTGTCGGTGAAATTGATCCTGCCTATTTAGATGCGTTCCAAGGAGCTACGATACTGGGTGTCATTTCGTTGTTAGCTTGGGGATTAGGTTACTTTGGTCAACCTCATATCATAACGAGGTTCATGGCTGTAAAATCAGTAAAGGAAATTCCAAAAGCCCGCTTTATTGGAATGACGTGGATGGTTCTCGCTTTATTTGGAGCCATTTTCACAGGCTTTGTTGGAATCGCTTATTTTTCGATGAACGGGCCAGAAGCAGCCATTTCAGCAGGGGCTCATGAAACGGTATTTATCTTATTTACTCAAGTTTTATTTGATCCTTGGGTAGCTGGTTTCCTTCTTGCTGCTATACTAGCTGCGATTATGAGTACAATTGATTCGCAGTTACTTGTTTCATCAAGTGCTTTAGCTGAAGATTTTTATAAAGGCATGATCCGAAAGAGTGCTTCAGAAAAAGAGCTTGTTTGGGTTGGGAGATTAGGTGTTGTTGCTATTGCAGTGATCGCCATTATCCTCGCCTACAATCCGAATAATTCCGTATTAAATTTAGTTGGTTATGCTTGGGCAGGGTTTGGCGCAGCATTCGGACCACTGATCATTTTCTCTTTATTCTGGAAAAGGATGACACGCAATGGTGCTCTTGCTGGTATGCTTACGGGGGGAATTACGGTTGTAGTATGGGATCTCTTATCAACACCTCCAAATGGTCCGGATGGAACGCCACTGCCGCAATCAGAAGCGATTATTCCGTTTGGGCTCTATGAAATCGTTCCAGGGTTTATCTTTGCTGTCATTGCGATTGTAGTTGTTAGTTTACTAGGCAAGGTACCTAATCAAGAGATTCAAGAAGAGTTTGAGCGAGCTAGATTATAACAGAAGCTCTGGCATACTGACTCGTTTTAGAATTTTTTATGGGTTAATCAATCAAGCAAACCTTGAGGATAATTCTACTATCCTCAAGGTTTTTTATTTAATTGAAAGCAATTAAAGACTTGATCCAGTGGAAGATAGAAACCTTAATACTTTCCGTAATATTTCGATAATTTGTCAAGTCTTGTTATAATGGGGTTTATTGCCTATTACAGCGTAATTTGGTATGATCTATTTATTGTAAAAATGAACGATTTTGGAGGTGGAAGGATGGCACGTATCACAAAAGACGAGGTGAAACATGTCGCGAACTTAGCACGCTTATCAGTGACAGAGGAAGAAGCCGAGATGTTTACAAAACAACTTGATGCAATTATCTCATTTGCTGAGCAACTAAATGAGTTAGATACAGATGGTATTGAAGCGACAACACATGTATTAGATGTGAGAAATGTATTGCGTGAAGATGAGGTAAAACAATCGTTACCGAGGGAAGAAGTATTAAAGAACGCACCAGATGAGCAGGATGGACAAGTTAAAGTTCCGTCGATCCTTGAGTAGAGGAGGGGTATAAATGTCACCATTAGAAGGAAGTATTTCAGAAATACATAATCGTTTACGTAATAAAGAAGTATCAGTTTCAGAACTCGTTAATGCCTCTTACGACAGAATTCAAGCTGTTGATGAGAAAGTTAAGGCATTTATAACGTTAGACGAGGAAAAAGCAAGAAATCATGCAAAAACATTAGATGAGGCACTCAGTTCAAATGATAAAAGAGGCCTCCTTTTTGGAATTCCAGCAGGTATCAAAGATAATATCGTCACAAGAGGGTTAACGACTACATGTTCAAGTAAATTATTAGCTAATTTTGAACCGATGCATAATGCGACTGTCATTGAGCATTTACAAGGAGCTCAATCTGTAACAATCGGTAAGTTAAATATGGATGAATTTGCGATGGGGTCTTCTACGGAAAACTCAGGATTTTTTAATACAAGAAATCCATGGAACACCGATTACGTCCCTGGTGGTTCTAGTGGAGGTTCTGCCGCATCTGTAGCGGCTGGAGAAGTTGTCTTCTCATTAGGTTCGGATACTGGAGGATCGATCCGTCAACCTGCATCCTATTGTGGAGTAGTTGGACTCAAACCAACGTACGGACGTGTTTCTCGTTTTGGACTCGTTGCTTTTGCATCTTCTCTAGATCAAATCGGTCCGATTACGCGATCGGTTGAAGATAATGCATTAGTACTTCAAGTGTTAGCAGGCTATGACAAAATGGATTCTACTTCAGCGAATGTAGAAACATCCGATTACCTGTCAGCGCTGACAGGTGAAGTAAAAGGATTAAGAATTGCTGTGCCAAAAGAATATTTGGCTGAAGGTGTTAACGAAGATGTTAAAAACCGTATTCTAGAGTCACTAAAAGTCCTTGAAGGAATGGGCGCTACTTGGGAAGAGGTGTCTTTACCTCATTCTAAATATGCGGTTGCTACGTACTATTTACTTGCTTCTTCTGAGGCTTCTGCTAATTTAGCTCGTTTTGACGGTGTACGCTATGGTGTACGTTCAGATAATGCTGCAAACTTAATTGAAATGTATAAAGAAACACGAAGTAAAGGCTTTGGTGATGAAGTCAAACGCCGTATTATGCTTGGAACGTATGCACTAAGCTCAGGCTATTATGATGCTTACTATAAGAAAGCTCAAAAGGTTCGTACATTAATCAAAAAAGACTTTGAAGATGTGTTTGAGAACTATGATGTGATCATTGGACCAACAGCACCGACAACGGCATTTAAAATTGGTGAAAAAATCAATGATCCATTAACCATGTATGCAAACGATATTTTAACGATTCCAGTGAACTTAGCAGGTGTACCCGCTATATCGGTTCCATGTGGCTTAGGGGAAAATGGAATGCCAATCGGATTACAAATTATCGGAAAGCATTTTGATGAAGATACAGTCTACCGTGTAGCTCATGCCTATGAGCAAGCGACAGAACATCATAAAGCGAAACCGGAACTTTAAGGGGGGATAAACAAATGAAATTCGAAACGGTAATTGGATTAGAAGTCCACGTTGAGTTAAAGACAAAATCAAAAATCTTTTGTGGCTGTTCGACTGAGTTTGGTGCCCCGCCGAATACACACACATGTCCTATCTGTTTAGGACATCCAGGAGTACTGCCAGTATTAAATAAGCAAGCTGTTGAATATGCTATGCGAGCAGCGATAGCGTTAAATTGTGAAATCGCAGAAGAAACGAAGTTTGATCGGAAAAATTACTTCTACCCAGACAGTCCAAAAGCTTATCAAATTTCTCAGTTTGATAAACCGATTGGAGAACACGGATCTATCGAAATAGAAGTGAACGGAGAAAAGAAAACGATCGGGATCACACGGATTCACCTTGAAGAGGACGCAGGGAAACTCACACACTCAGAGTACGGGGACTATTCGTTAGTTGACTTTAACCGTGTGGGAACACCGTTAATTGAAATTGTATCGGAGCCTGATATCCGTACACCAGAAGAAGCTTATGCTTACCTAGAAAAATTGAAAGCGATCCTTGAATATACAGAAGTCTCCGACTGTAAAATGGAAGAAGGATCATTACGTTGTGATGCAAACATTTCCCTTCGCCCATTTGGACAAATAGAATTTGGTACAAAAACGGAGCTTAAAAATTTAAACTCATTTGCTAACGTTCAAAAAGGACTAGCGTATGAAGAAATTCGTCAAGAGAGAGAACTGTTGGAAGGGAATGTATTAAATCAGGAAACTCGCCGTTGGGATGATGGAAAGAAAGAAACGATCTTAATGCGTGTAAAGGAAGGATCGGACGACTACCGTTACTTCCCAGACCCAGACCTCGTATCTATTTTTATTGACGAGGAATGGAAAGAGCGTGTTCGCAACCAAATCCCAGAGCTTCCTCACGAGCGTCAAGTTCGTTATATAGCTGAGCTAAACCTTTCAGAGTACGACGCACAAGTATTAACGGCTTCAAAGGCGATGTCAGATTTCTTTGAACAAACATTGGCTCAAGGTGGCGATGCAAAACAAGTGGCCAATTGGTTGATGGGTGATGTATCAGCGTATCTAAATTCGAATAACAAAGAAATTACGGATGTACCATTAACGTCGGAAAACCTTACAAAAATGATTGCTTTGATTGAAAAAGGGACGATCTCATCGAAGATTGCTAAAACGGTCTTTAAAGAAATGATCGAAAATGGTGGCGATCCAGAAACCATCGTAAAAGAAAAAGGACTCGTACAAATTTCAGATGAAGGAGAATTGCGCAGCATCGTTGTCGCCATTCTTGATAGTAACCAACAATCTGTAGACGACTTTAAAGCAGGGAAACAAAAAGCGATTGGTTTCTTAGTCGGTCAAGTGATGAAAGAAACAAAAGGAAAAGCCAACCCGCCAATGGTTAACAAGCTAATCGCTGAAGAGATTGGCAAACGTTAGGCTTGGTATGATGTAATATGTAAATAGGGAACACACAGGCCCCTATTTTGCCAAAAACAATGATTTTTTTAATGATAGGGCACTGAGAGGACGTTATTAATTACTATTCGTTATGTTTTTTAACGATTTTAAGCAAATAAGGTCCCCTCGAGTCCGCAAGTGACCTAAAAATGTGATTTCCATTAATATAAGGGCTGCTGCTGAGTCTGTTAAAAAAGCAACAAACAAAAATAGACAGAGTAGTTTACAAAATTGCAGTTTTCTTTCATACAAAGACGGTCTCAATAGTGTTTGGAAGCAATGCTTCTAACACTGTCAGAGACCGTTTTTTATATACGTTTAAAATTCGAAGATGTCTAGCTCCAGTGGCCCAGCGACCAGCGAGACTTTGCTCACCTCCTTACGATAAGTCAACATCGGCTCACTAGCGATCACCTTGTTTCCTTTATCTCATACGATGCACTTCAGTCCGTACGTTGCTCAACGGGCGCTTGCGCTTTTAAGTTGGATTTGGTCGTTCTTTTATTACAGTTTCTGTCTTCCGTTCTTTTTGTTTTTTAGGGCCAACTTCGGCATTTAAAGATTTAACCATGGAGAAGGACATCGCAATCAGAACAAAGGTTAACGGAAAGGCGCTAACGATAATCGCTGTTTGCAAACCAGCTAATCCCCCCGTGTACATTAGAATTGCAGCGGAAGCAGCTAATAATATCCCCCACGCATACTTGATGATATTAGGTGGCTCTAAACTTCCGTTCGTTGTCTGCATCCCAAGGACAAATGTAGCAGAATCGGCTGATGTTATAAAGAAGACCGTAATTAAAAACAAGGTAACGATAATCAATAGAGCGCTTAACGGTAGCTGTTGAAAAACTAGAAATAAAGCCGTTTCAAGGGTTTGTTCCGATATTGGAATGCCCAAATTGTATTCGAGGTAAATACCCGTTCCACCGAAAACAGCAAACCATAAAGCACATACAATTGTTGGAATGAATAAAACAGCAACTACGAATTCTCTAACAGTACGCCCTCTCGAAACACGTGCAATAAAAGTTCCGACAAATGGTGCCCACGCAATCCACCATGCCCAATAAAAAATAGTCCAGCCTTGTATCCAAGCTGCATTGTCCGCATTAAAAGGTGCCAATCGTAAGCCCATTGCAGGTAAATTTTGAATATAAGAACCTAAAGTGGTAGTAAAGAGCTCTAATAAGAACACAGTAGGTCCAAGGAAAAGTACACTGAAAAATAGAAGCACAGCTAATATCATATTCGTATTGCTTAAATATTTAATTCCTCTTTTAATTCCAGTCCCAGCTGAAATGAGGAACAGAACTGTGATGATCGTAATAATTAACAGTTGAATACCAAATGTGTTTGGAATACCAGTAACGTAGCTTAATCCTCCGTTAATTTGGGCTGCACCTAAACCGAGTGAAGCAGCAACACCAAAGATGGTGGCAAAGACCGCAACAACATCAATAATTCCACCAATCGGTCCCTTTGTTTTCTCCCCTAGTATCGGATATAACGTAGCACTAATTAATCCTGGATATCCTTTTCTGAATTTAAAATAAGCCAATCCTAACGCAATCGTTGCGTAAATCGCCCACGCATGAAATCCCCAATGAAGATACGTATACCTTAAAGCTTGCGTAGCTGCTGCACTCGTCCCGGCTTCTCCTAAAGGCGGATTCGCAAAGTGTGAGATTGGTTCGGAAACACCGAAAAAAAGAAGTCCGATTCCCATCCCGGCACTAAACAACATCGCAAACCAAGTCGGTCTGCTGAACTCTGGTTTATCCTCATCTTTCCCGAGCTTTACTTTGCCGTAACGACTGAAAATGAGAAATAAAGCAAAGATGAGAAAGAATGTAGCCGACAGTTGGTAGAACCAGCCGAAATTTTGTAAAAAGAAGCCTAACGTAACATCCATAACACTAGTTAACTGATTTGGTAATAGGACACCCCAAAGCACGAATACAATGGCAATTACAATAGATATCCAAAATACCTTAGTTGCTTTCTCCATATGTACACGCTCCTCCTTTTTACCATAGCTTTTCATGAATATGATTTCTTTATGTGTTTCCAAAGTGTTTGGTAATATGTAGTAAGCTGCATAGATATAGTAAAGCGATGATTTAATAAAGGGTCAAAGCTTCTTTAGGTTAGACTAAATAATGCACATTAATTGGTTTATTTTCAATAATGGTGTAAATTGGTACTAACGTGAAAGAAATTCAGCATGTCTTTTTCCGAACAAATAGGGAGAGGGTGCAGTAATGGAATGGGAAATGGTTATTTCAGTTTTATATGATTTCGGTTACGGCGGCTTATTTCTGTGGCTTTGGCTAGGAATGTTTATTTTTCCTGTTCCTAATGAAGTCATTGTAATAAGTATCGGCTGGTTGTCAGGTGGGTATCTAGAAGCAATTCCAGCATTTGCAGCAGCTTACTTTGGAATAATTGCAGCGACAACAACGACTTTTTTATTGGGACGATTTGCAGGAGCGCCTCTTCTAGGTAAATTAAAAAGCAGAAGTGTCATAAAAAAGGGTAAGAAAATGATTGATGATCACGGCACATACGCACTTGTTTTTTGTAGCTTTTTTGCTGGGTTACGACATGCAATACCATTCTTGTGTGGGACTCGGAAACTATCGTACGTAACATTTGCTATAGTTTCATATACTAGTAGTCTCATATGGTGTGCTCTTTACTTTGCGTTTGGACGATTTATTCTTGTAACTGGAATTGAAAACTTACAACAGCACAACATATATATCGTTTCAATCGTTGTTTTTGCAATAGCTGTCGTCGGCTTTTTTGTAAAAAATCTTCTTCGGAATAAGAGAGACGATGAAGCAACGACGTATACAAGTTAATATATTTTTTTTAAAAATAATTCTAAAAATAAATAGTTTGTCTTTGAAATATTTCGATACCCGTAATAAGATAGAGGTATCGAATTTTTTTATTCACTTCACATAAGTAATTGAGAGCATGCTATTAGAGAACTGCAACATAGTCATGAACAATATGCGTAAAAAAAGGATCGATATTATTAAAGGAGTTGTTCACATGAAGGCAATTATTAATGCACATATTTTAGGTGAAAATGAAATCGCAAAAGGGACACTTTTATTTGAAGGTGGAAAGTTAATCAGTGTGGGGAAAGATGAAGATGTAAAAGTTCCAGCAGAAGCAGAAGTTGTTGATGCCAATGGAAGATACGTGACGCCTGGATTTATTGACGCGCATACTCACTTAGGAATTGACGAAGAAGGGGTACGTTGGGAAGGGCAAGATTATAACGAAACCACTTCGGCTATTACACCGCATTTGCGTGCGATGGACGGAATTTATCCGTATGACCAAGGGTTTCACGATGCGGTTGCTTCAGGTGTGACAACGGCCCAAGTGTTACCAGGAAGTGCCAATGTCATTGGCGGTTTAACGGTCTGTATTAAGATTAGACTTGGAAAATCAGTAGATGAGATGGTTGTCCGTCAGCCATCAGGGTTAAAAATTGCCCTTGGTGAAAACCCTAAAGGAGCTCATGGTAATCATGGACGAGCACCTAAGACAAGAATGGCTGTTGCCGCTATCCTTCGTGAACAATTTTCTAAAGCGAAGCACTACATGGAAAAGAAGAAAAACGGAGAGAATGTGTTTGATTTTGAATTAGAGGCTTTACAACTAGCTCTTGAAAAGAAAATTCCTGTTCGTGCTCATGCGCACCGTGCTGATGATATTATGACGGTAATTCGAATTGCAAAAGAGTTTGATTTAGATTTAAGTGTTGAACATACAACAGAAGGACATCAAATTACCCACTTGTTGGCGGAAAGCGGTGCGAAGTTTACAGTCGGCCCTACGATTTCAAGCCGTAGTAAAGTAGAGTTAAGAGATAAAGGCTGGCAGACATATAAAGCTCTAGAAGAGGCGAATATTCCATTTGCTATGACGACAGATCACCCTGTTATTCCGATTCAGTACCTTCAAACCTCTGTAAGCATTGCTGTAAAAGAAGGATTGTCAGAACTCACTGCATTAAAATCAGTAACAGAACACGCAGCGGCCGTATTAGGTATCGAAGACCTTACAGGAACACTCGAAGTGGGGAAAGATGCGGACATCGTTATTTGGGATGCGCATCCATTAAGAGAAAACAGCTATGCATGGAAGACGTTTGTAGATGGGGACCTTGTGTACGAGCAAGACGAAGAGTAAAAAGTGATATGTTAAAAGGGTTGTCAGAAATAGTTATGAGATATCACTTGTATAAGAAGCATGTATCCCTTATCATACAAGTTAATAGATTGTAATAAGATGGATATTACTTCATAAAAGTGGGAGATAGTATGAAACGAGCCCGAATTATATATAATCCAACGTCCGGAAGAGAGCAAATGCGTAAAAGTTTACCTTACGTATTGGAGCGACTTGAAAAAGTAGGTTACGAAGCTTCTGCACATGCAACGACAGGGGAAGGTTGTGCGATTAAGGCGGCTAGGTCAGCTGGTGAGAGAGGCTTTGATTTAGTTATTGCTGCTGGAGGAGACGGAACAATTTTTGAAGTTGTCAATGGGTTAGCAGAATTAGAACAACGTCCATTGCTTGGATTAATACCAGGTGGAACGACGAATGATTTTGCTAGAGCGCTGCATATTCCAAGAGATATCGTAGAAGCTTGCGATGTGTTGTGCGGGGAACATCAGCAACCCATCGATATTGGAAAAGTTGGCAGTCAATACTTTATCAACATAGCGGCAGGGGGAACCCTAACCGAGTTAACATATGAAGTACCTAGTAAGTTAAAAACATTAATGGGGCAACTTGCCTATTATATAAAAGGCTTAGAAAAGTTACCGTCCATTTCGCCGACTTCTGTAAGAATTGAATATGATGGAAAGCTTTTTGAAGGCGAAATCATGATGTTTTTAGTTTCGAATACGAATTCAGTTGGCGGGTTTGAAAAACTAGCGCCTGATGCTTCAATTCAAGACGGGTTGTTTGATTTAATCATTGTGAAAAAGACATCCTTCCCCGAATTTATTCGTATTGGTGGTCTGGCGATGCGCGGTGAACATATGAACCATCCGAAAGTTATCTATACACAAGCGAACCGGATTAAAGTCTATGTTGAAGGTGATATGCAGTTAAACCTAGACGGGGAATATGGCGGGATGTTACCAAGCGAATTTGTTAATTTGTATCAACATTTTCAAATCTTATGTCCTCCAAAAAAGTAGAGAAAAAAATGGGATTAACAGGTTTACTTCAGCTTCAGAGAATGTAAACAACCCAATCACATGCTAAAAAACATGCATTTCCCACAAGGAATGCATGTTTTTTTATTGAATTGTACTGATAGAAACAGAGGATTACTTTTTGCAAAATATCTATCTAACAGGGGGAAGGCGATATTTTTTGCAATTATAACTGGCGCTCATTTTTATCCATATGGGTGGTTTTATAATGCTGAGCCCTTCTATATCATGGCACCAATCGTTTCAGTTGTAATTATGTTGCTTGGGTTTTATTTAAACGGAAACGATTTATGGCTGATTACATTGTCTATGACTGTACTTCTTCTATTTTTGGTTTTTTGGCTTGTTTTAGACTATAAGAGAAAATCTAAGATAAAATAATATTTTACATACGGTGTGTACTAGTTTAGTCAAAGTTTTTTATATACAGTCAGTTATGCTACAATCAGGGGAGCATATTTCGGACGTAAAGGAAGAGAGATAATGAGTAAACATAATATACCAGTTCAAAAAAACCAACAATATGAAGTAGTATTTGAAGATTTAACCCATGAAGGAGCAGCCGTTGCCAAAATTGATGGCTATACCCTTTTTGTACCTAAAGCTCTTCCCGGTGAACGTGGAGTAGTAAAAGTAACAAAAGTCAACAAAGGATACGGATTCGGCCGATTAATGGAACGACTAGAGACGAGTGAGCACCGAGCGGAACCGCCTTGTCCTGTCTATCATCAGTGTGGTGGCTGTCAATTGCAGCATTTAAGCTATGACGCCCAACTTAAACAAAAGCAGAAAATGGTCCAAAATGTACTGGAGAGAATTGGTAAGATTTCAGATATTCCGGTGCATCCTACATTAGGTATGGATGACCCGTGGAGGTATCGAAACAAGGCTCAAGTTCCTGTCGCGACAAGAGAGGGTGGGCTAGTTGCTGGATTTTATCAAGAAAGAACCCACCATATTATTGATATGGACGAGTGTTTGATTCAACAAGAAGCCAATGATAAAGTCGTTCAAACCGTGAAAGACATTGCAAATAAGCTTCATATTAAAGGATATGATGAAGAAAAGCATAGAGGTGTATTGCGTCATGTAGTAGCTAGATACGGACTAGTCACGAAAGAAGTCATGGTTGTCCTGGTTACACGAACCAATGATTTACCTCAGAAAGAGCAGCTCATTTCACAAATAAGAGATCGACTTCCAGAAGTGAAATCGATCGTACATAACATAAATACTAAGAGAACGAATGTTATTTTTGGTGATCAAACCGATGTTCTTTGGGGTGAAGAGTATATTTATGATTATATTGGTGAAGTGAAGTTTGCGATTTCTGCCAGATCGTTTTATCAAGTCAATCCTGAGCAAACAAAAGTGTTATATGATAAAGCGCTAGAATATGCACAGTTGTCAAATGAGGATACGGTGATTGATGCGTATTGTGGCATTGGGACGATTTCGTTATTCTTAGCACAAAAAGCAAAGCACGTCTATGGTGTAGAGATTGTGCCACAAGCCATTGATGATGCGAAGCGAAACGCAAAATTAAACAACATAGGAAATGTAGATTTTGCCGTTGGTGAAGCTGAAAAAGTGATCCCGTGGTGGTACGCTCAAGGTATTCGTGCCGATGTCATCGTCGTAGATCCACCGCGAAAAGGCTGTGACGAAGCGTTACTGAATACCATTATTCAGATGAAACCGAAGCGGGTAGTGTATGTTAGCTGTAATCCAGCAACATTAGCTCGCGATTTACGAGTACTTGAAGACGGCGGTTATAAAACGAAAGAAGTTCAACCGGTCGACATGTTCCCTCATACGATGCATGTTGAGTGCGTGTCGCAGTTAGAATTTGTAGGAAAGTAATTAGTCTCTATAGGTATTGAAAACTTATACTTTATGATTGGAGTTCCATGCTTTTGAACATCAATTCGTTCAACAAGGTAATGTAACAACTCATTTGATACACTATTTATCGTTGTAAGATGGTACCCCCTGCGATTAAGCAGGGGGTACCACTTTTATTTATGAATATGCTAAATTACCATCGAAAGCTTTGCTGGTTTTGTTATTTATATTAAGTTTACTAAATGCAAAAAAATATAGTAAACGAAAGTTATTTTACTAGTGTTACATTACTTGTCACCTCACAAAAACGTTGCTGTAGACCCACATGATATTCATCTGATAGGATAAAAAAGCATTAAAAAGTGATCTAGGATATGGAATATTTGGGTGGTGTTTGATAAATGGAAAATCGTTTTAAACAAGCAGAGGTGGCAACGTGGATAGGAATAGTTGCCAATGGGTTATTAGCAATTATGAAAGGGTTTATCGGTTGGGTGTCTGGTAGTCGAGCTCTAATAGCTGATGCCGCTCATTCGGCTTCTGATGTGGCGGGTTCAATTGCCGTTCTTGCAGGGTTACGTACCGCCAAAAAGCCTCCAGATAAAGATCATCCGTATGGGCATGGTAAAGCTGAAAATATTGCGACGATTATAGTTGCCATTCTATTAATTGTTGTAGGGATCGAAATAGCCATTTCATCTTTAAAAGTATTTTTTGGTGAAATGCCTACTGCTCCAAAAGGGATCGCATTAGGTGCTATCATTATTTCCATCATTGTAAAGGAATTGCTGTTTCAATATAAGTATCGTTTAGCTAAAAAAATCAACAGTTCAGCATTATTAGCTGAGGCCTGGCATCATCGTTCTGATTCATTATCATCAATCGCAGCTTTTGTAGGTGTCCTTGGAGCCATTTTAGGTCAACATTATAACTATCCGATATTGATTTATTTTGACCCATTAGCTGGGTTAATCGTATCCATAATTGTTATAAAAATAGGATTTTCATTGGCAAAGGAATCGAGTCTGATTATGATGGAACAAGTTCTTGATGCTGATAAAATAATGCCTTTTTTTAAAACAGTAACCAATATCCAGGGTGTTAAAAGAGTTGACGAATTGTTGGCTAGGACACATGGACACTATATCGTTATAGATATCAAAGTAAGTGTTGACCCTCATATTAGTGTGGAAGAGGGGCATCTCATTTCAAAAGAAGTCAAAAAGGGACTAATAGATAACCATAGTAATATAAAAAAAGTGTTTGTTCATATTAATCCGTATCGGTTAGAAAGTGGTTAAAATGAATAAAAATAATAGCCTGTATCATTGATCGTTTGTATTCAAAGATACAGGCTATATTATATAGTAATATATAAATATTTTCAGCAAAACATAGTTCTTATTGCCTCTTGTGCAGATATTATAAGCTACTGGATTTCTCTTTTATTTACCAGTCGTTATAAAATACGACTCTCCAAGAAAATTCTTTGCTTGATAACTACTTGGTGAAAGTTCTTTTTCAATAAAATTGTTAATATCCGATTTCTCAACTCCATACATTACTTCGATTTCTTTTGAGAAAAGGAGTTTTTCGTCTTGAAGTAAAGTTGATAATGCTGGCTGTTGTTCGGGGGTAGGCTTTTCATCTAAAACTTGCGCTAATCCATCTACATAATATTCGAAAGGACGACCACCAACGATTTTAACTGCCACCCATTACTGTTTTGAAGTTGAAATATTGACCATATTGCTTCATAAAACGACGAAGTACTGGTTCTAATGCCCAGCAATGTGAGCAGATTGGATCGGTTACATAATATAAATCTATTTTTTTGCTTGGTTGGTTGAATTCAATTACCTCTATATCATCTTCACCTGTCACACCACATACACCTGTTTCTAGATCACAAGTCATATTATTATTGTTTTTCAATTCATGTTCCTCCATTTCTATTTAATAGCAACTACCCTCGAGTTTTGCGTACGCGGAAATTAATTATGGATTCTTTCATTGAACTTTCAGTAAAAAAAGAATTTAAGGATATTACGATAAAAGATATTACAACTGAAGCTATGATTAACAGGGCAACTTTTTATTATCATTTTAAAGATATTTACGACTTACTAGAAAAGGTCTTATCAGATGTATTGTTAGTAAATTTGAATTATGATACTTACGAGATTAATGAACTAAATGAAGAAGCTTTCGTTTGTATTTTTACAGCGATAACGAATTTTCAAAAGTCATTATCGAATCGGTGCCATAGGGGATACGAAGATACTATTTCTCGAATTATTAGGGATCAGCTCGAAGTCATTTTTTATAATATGTTATTAAAACAACATAATATGAAAGAGGATGAAGCGCTAAGAATTACTACAGTTATATTAAGTTGGGGGATCTACGGAGCTTCTGTAGAATGGAAAAGGGTTGGTATGAAGGTAAGTCCAGAAGATTTTATTAAACCCGCAATTCCTTTTCTATTGTCTAAGACGGAGTTTCGTTCAGAAATATAACTGTGAGATTTTGTACTTAAACAAAGGATTTAGTTCAATAATATCCGTATTCCTTATAAATATACTCAAAATTAGATCCACAACCCCGTAAATCAAGAAGTTTCCAACTAAAACTATCTTCCTAGAACTACAAAACCACAACAAGTCCATACCAAAAATAAAAGATATAAGTCTGAAAATGCTAAGCAACGCCACAATGTCAATGGACAGCTACTTTCCTTAAAATAACTTTAACAACAAGTCTCTCCCTCTCGTACAAAAGAGATTCGAGGCCATTCGAATTAATTCATCAATCGTAAACCCATCATTTTTACTAGATACATAGCGTCGATTAGTCCCTATTATAATAGTGGGGTCTATTTGACTCTGTATAATCGAGAGACATTTTTCATATCTTTTTTAGGTGAAAAGCAATGTTTAATGATGGTAAATCGCAGAAAACTTTAAATGCGGTTCTAAATATTCATTTTTAGGAAAATATTTCAACTTAATTGACTCTATATATTGTTAGTAATACCATATTATAGGATAACAGAGGGAAATTCATTATATTATCCTATGTAATTTCCTAATTTTGAAAAAGGAGATGAGTATTCATGGCAGGCCAAATTCGTATGACCCCTGATCAGCTGCAAGCAAAGGCTAAGCGTTACGGTCAGAGCTCACAGCAAATCGATCAAATTTTAAGAGATTTAACTAATTTGCAGGAAGAGTTAAGAGGCGAGTGGGAAGGGCGTGCATTTGAACGCTTCGATGACCAATTTAGAGAATTAAGTCCTCGTGTGCAAGACTTCTCTCGTTTAATGCAAGACATTGAAACACAATTGACTAAAACGGCTGAAGCTGTTGCACAGCAGGATCAAGCTCTTTCTCAAAATTTTGGTCTTAGATAAGAGATAAGTAGTTTTTGAGATTGTACGTGCCCTTTATGAGCTACATAACTAATGTTGTGTAGCTCATCATCTTTAAGTGGTGGAAAATAAATTCATCTTCATATTGTTTTGAGAATAGGACTGTTAAATAGTATGATTCTTGCCTTTATATAATTTTTAGAATATCGATCATTTTTACTGAAAGACTAGTCTACTAATTTCGAAAAAGTAGCGGGAAGAGGAAAAAGAGATGAAAAGAATAGAGCTAAGGTTAATCGCATTCTTAGTATTAATTCTAATACTAGCTACTGGTTTATCTTATGTAGCTTTAAATCAAGTAACAGACACAAATAGTGATGATGCCGGACACCGGATGACGATTGCGTTGGTAAATGAAGATGAAGGTGCGGTATTTAATAATGAGCGTTTGGCTTTTGGAGATGCTTTTGTCCGTAGTGTCGATAATGATCTTAACCATGAATGGTTTGTCGTTAGTCGGGGAGTTGCAGAGAGTGGGTTGGAAAGACAAACCTACGACATGATGATTGTGATCCCAAATGACTTCTCTGTTAAGGCGCTATCAATAGATTCAGTTTCGCCAGATCCGGTTACACTGAATTATAAAATTAATGCTTCAGAAAATGATGAAATAAGAGCAGAGGCTGAAAGAACTGCTAGTGAAATATTAAATGACTTTAACCGACGTATCATCGATGTTTATTTTGCTAGTGTGATTGGTAATTTGCATGAAGCACAGGATCAAATCGGTTATATCGTTGACGAGCAAGCGAAGTACACAGCTACCTATAATACAGCTATTCAATCTCCTTTATCAAACTATACAAATCAATTTAGTACAGTGAAGAATTTTACAGAAGCATCAAGAGGTAGCTTTAGCAGTCTTGAAGATACTCTTGGATTTTTTACCGATCGATTAACTGAAGAGACTGAATTAAGTAAAAACTTTGTATCGAATATTAACGATATAACGAGTCTTACAGCCTCTAACCAAGCTTTATCACAAGGTTTTTATGATTTATTAAATCAATATAATTCTACGATTCATGATACAGGTACCCAGCGACAGCTTGATCAACTCGTTCGTGCTAATGAACGGATCCATTATCAGTTTCAACTCCAAGAAGAGAGTGCAACGCTTATTTCTGATGCTGCTCTGTTAAGAGAGTACTTTGATCGAGCCAATCAACAAGTAAGCAGTTTAGAGCAGAATTTAGAACAAAAACTTCAATCGAATATGGAAAAAAACGTTTCCAATCGGTTGTCGGGGATCTTTACCAACGCCTTTAAAGATGAATTGACGAATTTAAATTCGTTATTTAGACGTCCTGATCGCAACCTGCATCGTACGATACAAGAGCAGATTAATCAACTGCCTTCATTAAATATGCGAGATATTGATGAATCTGGATTGTCTGATCAGATGGCATTAGAGATCAATAATGTCATTGCCACAGCAAGAAAGTATAATCGTGAAAATGACTTTTCTCCTAAGGAACTTGATAATAGCAAGATTCTATCAACCCAAATTCAAGAAATTAAAAACCGCTTAGCTGATACAGGTGTTGTAATGAGAAACTCTGTTGAATTACCAGCTAATCAAAAGTCAGGGCAAACTTTTACCTTATCGATTCCGAATGAATATGAGTTACAAAATTTGTGGTTAACGTTGCCTGATTTTAATGAAGTCAATTACACAGAGGTATATAAAGAAAATGGGCAAGTGAAATTACCTCGTAATGATGAAGGGGTTTTCACTGTTCGAGTTCAACTACGGTTGAAAGATGCAAATAGTAAAATAGATGTTTTCCAACCTGCTACTTGGAGCTGGAGTATGCTTCAAGAAGATATTACAGATGTTGATGATGTAGAAGAGCTCTTCGGCTATGAGGTTTATAATGCTCCTTTACTTGCAAATACAGTTATCGTTCAAGAAACGGAAGAGCCGGGTGGAACTGAAGTTGATGGAGAAAATGGGAATCGTGAGAGCGAAGAGCAGCCAGTGAGTCCTGGTGATCAAGAGGAAACAAATCCGTCTAAGCCTCAAGATGATGAGAACAATGACGGTGGAAACGGGGAAGAGCCTGAACCTCAGCCTGAACCCGAGCCTCAGCCCGAACCTGAGCCAGAGCCAATCATAGAAAAGGTGAAGGTGATCAATAATTATATTCACCATCGAGTCATGTCACCCATATTAGATGATGGTACGCAAGCTCTGATTAATGCAGCTGAGCATACGATGAGCGATTATATAAAATTATCCGCTCTTTTCGAGACTTACTTTGGATTAGATATGAGTTCACCAACATTACAGGATTCCTTTGTTGGAAATCGTTTATCTGATTTAGCAACCGAGTCTTCTCTATATTATCTGTTCAATGTTCAAGAGTTAGATGAATTGATTACGAATTATGTTGTTGAACGAGTAACGGCAGGTGTTACGAACGAAATTAGAGAGCCAATTGTACAGCTATATGATCAAATTAGACGATATCATGACCAATCAAAACGGGCTGAAAGTCTTATGGATCAACTTGTTGGGAAGATAGCTTCAACGACAGAGCAGGCTCAGGTCATGAATCAAAGCCTTTCTGACGTATTGGAGGATGTCATGGACTGGCGAGATCGAAGCATAGCATTAATTGAAGAACAGTCTGTGGTGAGGGCTGCTAGTGATGAAGAACAACAGGCAATCATGGCACTTGGTAATGATTTCATGCCACTGTTATCAACAAGTGAAGTGCTCACAGAACAAGCGCAAAGTAATTTTTATTCGGCTGAGACTGTTTATCAAACCCTTGAAGACATTGACAATCAGGCGACGATGATACAAGAAAGCGGAAATGATTTAATCAGTCAGGCAGAAGCTCTCTCTATTAATTTGACAAATAAATTAATAGAAGATGAAGAGTTTGTGACTAACTTTACCGACGTATTAGCGAATAGCCGAATTGGCGATAGACAAAATGAGGATTTATTAGGCTTCTTATCAAGTCCGGTTCAAACGAAAAATGAAGGCGTGATCGTCTCTGGTAATACATTTACACCATACTTTATCGTGTTAATTGCTTTTATTGTTGCTCTCTTTACAGCATACGTGATTTCAACCAATCACCAACGTCGTTTAGCGAAGGATGAGTTTGAAGGAGAACGTACGATTTTCTCTCAAAATACTCCTATTACAATTATTACAACAGGTGTCGGGATTATCGAGGGTGCAGCGATTGGGTTAATTTCAAGTTACATCTTAGAGATCAAAGGGTCTAACCTATTGTTATGGACACTACTGATAACGGCTATTGTCTTAACGATATTACTCATCTCTACTTATTTATTAAGACAATTAAAAATGATAGGAATGTTCTTGTTACTCGCGGTATTTGGTATGTATTTATTCTTTACAAGAGCATTAGGTTCAGTGGCTAATGGAGGATTACGAGCATACTCGCCATTACAATATGCGGAAAATGTATTGATCCGGGTCTTCGATGGATCGATTAATTATCAAGTAACCTTCTTTATTTTGTCTCTGCTATGTATGGCAGGTATTCTGCTTAACCTACTAGTGTTCAATCGTGCGACAAGGAGTGAGGGAACAGAAGATGAAGAGGTTTCTAAAGCTAGTTAATGGAGTGTTCTGTATTTTAATCGTTAGCTTATTGCTTCCAATGTCGGTAGTGCTCGCTGAAAGTCAATTAAGTACTGAGGAACGTGGAAAATTAAATATGAATTTGGATCGAATTAGTGGCAGTAAAGGAGATCAAACCAAAACGAAAACAGAACTTGAAAAAGTGTTTCCAGAGTTGTTTCGTGATGAGACGAGAGAGCTCATTGACAGGAAGCAACTAAAACAGGAAGAGTGGCTTCAAGACCTACATCAATCGATTTTTGAAATGGAAAGCCAAGCAGATGCGACAGTCGCTCTTGTCCAAGAAACACTTTTTACCGAAAGTTATACGGCACCAACAACGCAAAGCCTTGCACAGGAGATACCAAATGAGGACGCTCAAAACGTCCTCCTTTTCTCCGCTTTGGGATTTATCTTAATGGTTGGTGGGGTTGTTTTCACGATGATGCGACAAGTTGTGGAATAGGAGAATAAACGATGGCAAAGTCTTCGCATATAAACGTAACGATCGATTTTCATCATTGGGGTGGCGGTGTATACGACTTGCGTATTCCGGTCCAATTAACGGTAAAACAATTATTGTTAAGCGTTTCTGAGACGCTGAATTTACAGCAGTCGGATTCATCTGTTTGGGCTATAAAGGTAGTGACAAAAAAGCTACTGATTACAGATGATGATAGTTTGAATGATTACCCAATTACAGATGGTGATATTTTACAAGTGCTTTAGAACAGATAGTGAGTCTGTTGAAAAGGTGAAGGAGTAACGTTATGGAGGAAAAAAAAGTTCAATTTGATTCTCTTACTCTTCATTTTCATATCGAAGATGAAGAGTGGAGGACAGAATTAGCAAAGTCTCAAACAAAAGTGAAAGATATCAAGCAATTAGGACTCATTACAGCCCCTTCAGAATATTTTGTACCGGTAACTATAAAAGAGGAAGAGGATCTTTTTAGATTTTCGTTTGTGGTGAAAGAAGAAAAAAAGAAATGGAAGGACATAAAGGATCTTCAACGGAATGAGAAGCTACGGTTACTTTGTAACATAGCGAAACTGAAACCTTACTTATCTTCTAGAATCACTTTCTTTCTTCATCCAGATAACGTTGTTTTTGATGCAAATTTAATGCCAGCGATTATGTACCGTGGTATTCGTGAATTGTTACCACCGTACGTAGGGAAGGAGGAAGACTTCTTCCTACAATATAAATGCTTCACCCTCGCTTTATTTTCCAAGCAGTATACATTTGATGATCTGTACAATGGTTCATTAAATAAGGCGAAGGATACAGAATTTGAACGTCATATTCTCGAAAAGAAAAATCTAGAAGAATTGATGGAATATATTCAAATCTGTTATCACAAAGAGCAACAAAAGACAGAAAACACGATGATGACGGTACCCATTAAACGGTTCCGGTTATTTAAGCAGCTATCGATCATCATGATCGCGTTATCTATTATTTTGGCTGTGCCTTTGTTTTATTACATGTTCGTGAAGGATCCATACCAAGATAAGTTATTAACAGCTCATGGTGAATTTCTATCATCTAATCACAGTGCTGTCATATCAACACTGAGAGGAGAAGACCCTGAACGACTACCATTTCGAACAAAGTATATTTTAGCCTATTCTTATATTCAAGTTGAAAGTTTATCCGATCGAGAAAAAGAAGCGATTATGAGAAACGTCAGCTTACGCAGTCATGAAAATTATTTACTTTACTGGATATTAAATGGTCGAGGCTCTTTTGACGAAGCCATTGATAAAGCAATGTTTATTGATGACCCTCAATTAATTATGTATGGGTTAATCAAACAAATTGAACAAGTACGAAATGACCCTAAATTAAGGGGTTCAGAACGAGATGAAGAAGTACGAAGGCTACAAGAAGAACTAAATCGGTATCGTGAGGATTATATTCAGGCTGGAGAAGAAGAGCTAATTGATGAAACGCCAATTGAAGAGGCAAGTATAGACCAAGAACCAGTCGAAGTACCTGCTGAAGTTGAAGAACCTGCTGAAAATGAAGAATTGATTGATGATGAGAATAACGAAGAGGCATAGCAGTATGGGGTTGTAGGCCAATGCTAGATGGGCTGACGGAGAGAGGAAGAAAATCATGGCACAAACAAAACTATTCATTCTTTTTGATAAGCAGTTGCAAAAATGCTCATTACCTCAAGGGGTGTCAAAAGAAATTACAGTAAGTAGCGATTGGTCCGATACAGTGACATTTACGAACCTAGCAGCATCTTTTGTAGTCACTTGGGATGGGGAAGCGTGTACCCTTGATGGGAAAGCTCTTACGCAAAATAGGCGAACTCAGTTACCAGTAGGCTCTGCTGAAATAGAATTTCTTCTTGTAGAAGAGAAAGAAGTCATCGTTTATGATTTAGCGGGAGTTTCAACGGTAACGTTTGGAAATAGCGAACAACATGATATTCAACTGAAGTCAATCGAAGTAGATTTCTCCCTTATGCGAACGCTCGAACAACCATTCTTTCAATTGATGGTCAATCGTGGTGAAGTTTATCACAACAATGTTTGTAAGGAAAGTGTTCACATTGAACCGGGAGACCAATTATATGCTGATGGAATATCGATAACGATTCATTCAGAGGACATGGAAGTCGTTGTAAGCCAAGAGGAACCACCCTCGACGCTAACACGGTTGATGGAACGAGATACGTATTATAGTGAGGAGTATCCAGATTATCATCGCTCTCCTCGGGTCATTTATCGCGAGCCGACCAAAAAGCAGACGATTGCGAAGCCACCACCCCAGCCGTCCAAGCCGAGTGAGCAAATTGCACGAACCGTTGTCCCGTCTCTTGTCATGATTGCGGCCTTTGTTTTGCTAACGATTTTTCAACCACGTGGAATTTACATTGTCGTCATGCTTGCAATGACCGTCACAACCATTTTAATTTCAGTCATTTATTATGTGAAAAACGTAAGACAATATAAGGCAGACACGAAAGAGCGATTAGAGAGCTATAGAGAGTATTTACATCGAAAAACAAAAGAGCTTTATCAGATTAGTGAAGACCAAAGGCATTCCTTACGTTATCATTTTCCAAATATCGAGCAAATGAGAGATATGGCTATACGTGTTGATGCGAGAATTTATGAAAAAACGAGGTTTCATCATGATTTTCTTCAATTCCGTACAGGGCTAGGCTCAGCAGAAAGAAGCTTTGAGATTGATTTTAATGAAGAAGAGTTCACACAAGAAAAAGACATATTGGTAGATGAAGCTAGGGAGCTATTAAATCAGTATGGTGATATCCGCGAAGTCCCAGTCGTTGCATCGTTGATGAAAGGGCCTGTTGGTTATATTGGTCAACGACACCTCGTATTAGAGCAGCTACAGCTATTAGCAATGCAAATTGGACTGTTTCAAAGCTATCATGATGTTCAACTCATCACGGTATTTCCGGAAGAGGAAAAAGAGCAGTGGAATTGGATGAGATGGCTACCACATGCACGTCTACGTGATGTCAATGTAAGAGGTTTTGTCTATCATGAGCGTTCCCGTGATCAAGTACTTTATTCCATGTATCAAATATTAAAGGAACGAAAACAGGTGATAGATGAGAAAGGAAATACAAGTGAAAAAACGTATTTCTTCCCGCACTATGTTGTCCTTATTACAGATGAAAAACTGATCCTTGACCATACGATTATGGAATTCTTTAATGAGGATCCTAGTATTCTTGGGCTATCACTCGTTTTTGTTCAAGATGTGATGCAATCTTTGCCTGAGCATGTAAAAACGGTGATTGATATTCGAGATTCAAAGACGGGAAATATAATTTTAGAAGAGGGAGAGCTAGTCAATCGTACTTTCGTTCCAGATCACTTTCCGCCGTCTTTTGATAAGGAAGAAGTATCACGGGCGCTTGCGCCAATTAATCATTTGCAAAGTTTAAAAAATTCCATTCCTGAAAGTGTGACCTTCCTTGAAATGTATGGAGTGGAGAGAGTCGAAGAATTAGGAATTTCAGCAAGATGGCAAGCAAATGAAACGTATAAGAGCTTAGCTGTTCCGCTTGGACTGCGTGGAAAACAAGATATCGTTCAGCTTAATCTTCATGAAAAAGCACACGGGCCGCATGGGCTTGTCGCTGGGACGACAGGTTCAGGTAAATCTGAGATTATCCAATCGTACATCTTATCCCTTAGTGTCAATTTTCATCCATATGAAGTCGCCTTTTTATTAATTGATTACAAAGGCGGAGGAATGGCGAATTTATTTAAAAACCTCCCGCATTTAGTTGGGACGATTACGAATTTAGATCGTAGCCAATCTATGCGAGCGTTAGCTTCTATTAAGGCAGAGCTTCAAAAGAGACAGCGCCTCTTTGGTGAAAATGATGTCAATCATATTAACCAATATCAGAAGCTTTATAAACAAGGGAAAGTTCAAGAACCGATGCCACACTTGTTCCTCATTTCCGATGAATTTGCGGAGTTAAAATCGGAGCAGCCTGATTTTATGAAGGAGCTAGTATCAACAGCGCGTATCGGTCGTTCACTCGGGATTCATCTAATCCTAGCCACTCAAAAGCCAAGTGGGATTGTGGATGATCAAATCTGGTCGAACTCTAAATTTAAGCTTGCCTTAAAAGTACAAAATGCTAGTGATTCGAACGAAATTTTAAAAACACCAGATGCCGCAGAAATCACATTGCCTGGTCGTGCCTATTTACAGGTTGGGAATAACGAAATTTATGAACTGTTCCAAAGTGCCTGGAGTGGTGCTGACTACATTCCAGATCAGGATGACTTTGAATTAGTAGATACGACAATCTATGCGATCAATGATTTGGGCCAGTATGATATTTTAACGGAAGATTTAAGTGGATTAGGTCGTAAAGACCAAGTAGAAAAGGTACCAACGGAGCTTGATGCAGTCATTGATCATATTCATGATTATGCTGAGGAACAAGAGATTGCCCCATTACCAAGGCCGTGGTTACCTCCGTTACCCGAACAGTTAACGACAGAAGAGCTACATGTAGTAAATTTTGAAGAAGCTTGGGAAGAAGAAAAGAAACCACTGAAGGTAACGATCGGATTACTCGATCAGCCTGAGCTTCAATCTCAGACACCGTTAACGCTAGATTTATCGAAGGATGGTCATATCGCTGTTTTTGCGAGTCCAGGATACGGGAAATCAACTTTTTTACAAACAATCGTCATGGATCTATCAAGACAGCATAGTCCTAAGCATTTTCATGTCTATTTGCTCGATTTTGGTACCAATGGGTTATTACCGTTAAAAGGGTTACCTCATGTAGCAGATACCATTCTCGTTGATGAGATGGAAAAAGTCGGGAAGCTAATTCGGTTATTAACCTCTGAGATTAAGAAAAGAAAGCAGCTTCTGAGTCAATATGGAGTGGCCAACTTAGCGATGTATGAAAAAGCGAGTGGAGAGATCGAACCGAACGTATTATTAGTCATTGATAACTTCGACACAGTGAGGGATACAGACTTCTCAGACGAGTTTGAAAAAATAATTACACAAATCGCTCGTGAAGGAGCAAGCGTTGGCATACATCTAGCCATTAGTGCGGGACGACAAGGTGCTCTTCGCATGCCATTGCTTTCCAATATAAAGACACAAATTCCTCTCTACCTCATTGAACAATCAGAAGCACGGTCCATTATCGGTCGAACGGACTTGGAGATTGAAGAGATCCCGGGTCGAGGATTAGTGAAGCTAGAAGAGCCTGCTTTATTCCAAACGATGTTACCTACAGAAGGTACAGAGGCATTAGAAATCATCGACTCGATCCAAAGAACCGCTCAAAGCATGGATGCCTATTGGCAAGGTGAACGTCCAGAGGCCATCCCGATGATGCCAGAGGGTGTGATTGATTTTGAACAGTTTAAGCGGAAAAGAAAAACGAAGAAATTGGTTGAACAAAGCCATTTACCACTGGGGCTAGACTTTGAAGAAGTGGCACCAATAGGGTTTGATCCAGAAAAAGACGGCTTCCTAACTGTTGTTAGTGATCGAAAAGATGGATTGGATAATATGATTAATGCAATTTCAAAAAGTATGACATTACTTACGAAGTCTTTCCAAACCATGATTATTGATACACCTGACCAAGGACTTACTGAAATTGGTAAATCAATGAATAAGTATATTTCTGATCCTGAGGACATCACTGCAATTAAACAAAACATACTTACAGAAGTTAATAATCGAATGAAAGGTGATCACAATGGTGTGAAATGGATGATTTTAATTAGGGATTTAAAAGATTTTGCAGAAAGAAGTATCCTGATGGAAGAAGATTTATCCGTTTTATTCGAACAAGGTCCAAAAGTCGATGTACATCTAATCGTATGTGGAGATGCTAGCTATATAAATACGAGCTATGAAAAGCCAGCCAAAGTGGTTCGAAACTTATCTAATGTAGGGTTAGTGAGTATGCGTCTAGGTGATCAAGATATATTTAGTCAACCATTTATTCGTAAGGAAACATATCCGAAAGACTATGAAGCTTATTACGCAAGGGACCATCAGCATATCAAAATAAAATTAACAAAATAAGGAGGAGGAATGGATGAGTTCGTTAAGTTATTTACGTTGGAGGAAGAGTTCTGTACAGAGTCAAATTCAATCTAACCGTACGTTAGTATCTGTTACTGAGGATAAGATATCTCGCTTACGGCATGCTGTAAACGAGATATCAACCAGTTTGTCAAATTTGCGATCTGTAATGAGTTCGATAAATAGTCTAACCATTGATTTAAACAGCTGGCGTGGAAAGAAAGAAGATGATTTCGAAAAGAAATACAATCGATATAAGGATAGTGTAAAAACATATATATCAAAAGTTAATGATGCCAAAGAAGCAATTAATGATGATATTAGGAAATATGAAGCAGAAAAGATTTCCTACCAATCTAGTTTAACGAGCTTACAGCAGACACTTCACTCTTTGGATAGACAAATAGCTCAAGCACAGAGGGAGTTGAATTAGATGTCTAATGAAGTTGCTATTAATTTAAGTGTTTTTCGCTCTAGTGTATCAAAGTTAAAAACATCTGTCGCAAGAATAGAAGCGAAACGACCAACGAATGCATTTCGTAATACAAATATAGAACCGTTTACAAAAGATTTAGAGAATGCGATAGAAGCTATAGAGCTGTTGGAGCGATATAAGGGCATTCTGGAGGCAGATGTAGCTATTTTAGAGCAGACAGGTGAACAAATGAGAGAAAAAGATCAAGAGTTAGCAACAGTATATCACCTTAATTCTGGTCCACAGCCAATACGATAAGGAAAGAGAGGGAGTTTTCATGGGACAAAAAGTAGATCTGTCAGAAGTGATAGACTTCTCGGATGAATTTAAAACAAATTCAGAAGATATAAAAGTTAGCCTTTTAAAAGTAGAACAAAACATAGAAGAGATGTGCAACATGAGTTCTTTTTCTGGTAAAACAGCAGATCAGGCAAAATTATATTTTAGCGATCTCCATCTTACGGTTTTGACTACTTTTAATGGATTGTTAACTGATCTTTATAATAATTTGAATCAACATATAGAAAGTTTTCAAGCAAAAGTAGATGAAAGTAGTAAAACGATTATAAAAAGTGACTATGTTAGAGACGCCATGGAAGATGTTATCGAACGATATGAAGCACTAGAAGTACAGCAAGAAACAGTGAATAACACCATTCGCAGTGTTTCAGATATTAGTAGTGCAACGACTCCCTCTTTCAGTTTCGTTAGGAATGATAATGATACGGCGGTTAATGCAGCTGAGAATTTACTAGACGATTTAAATTCTTTCACAAGCATAGGTCGAAGTAGCACTTCGCAAATAGAGAGCCTATTACAAGAAATCAAAACAACGTTAAATCATGCGGGTGCTGTAAGTGGTAGTGCTAGATTTACGGATTACAAAGGTGCATCAGCAACTTCAGGATTGGCCATGCTTAAAGAGTATAATAAAAAAATAGATCATTATTCTATTAAAAATATGTCTATGTTTGAGATTGAGCAATTAAAGGACGCTGCATTAAAAGATATGGATGAGACCACTCAAAAGATTTTAAATAGTGCGTTTACAGATCTGAAAAATGGAGATATCGATCGAGAAACTTACTATAGCATTTTTTCGACGATGAAAAAGTCTACTAAAGATTTAAGTGAAGGAGAACTAAAGGAAGAAGTACCAGAAGCGGTTATTCAATATATTTTTAATAATAGTGGGAAGATCGGTATTGATTTAGCAGTGAATACTACTGCAGGAGCAGTAAAATATATTGGGTATCAAACAAAAGAGATAGGAAAATCAGTAGGAGGAATCGCAACGCAAATAAAGAGTATAGGGGATTTATTTAGTAAGCTTTCAAGTAATGTAGGTAATGCTGTAACAACTGTTGGGAACTTTACAACGAAAACATCTAACGTTATCACGGAAACAGGTAAATTCGTGAAAAATGCAGGCAGATCTCTAGGTGGGGGATTTATAGCAGTTAGTGCTGGTTTCGGATTTTATGAAGACGTGACTGAAAAAGGTAAGACCGTTGGAGAGGCTATAGCGCATAATGGAGCAAGCACGCTAGCTGGTTTAGCAGGAGGTGCAGCTGGTGCAACTGTGGTCACTCTATTGGCAGTCAGTAACCCTGTTGGATGGGCAGTAGTAGGTAGTGTTGCGATCGGGGCAGCTGCAACTTGGATTTTTAATGGAATGTACGATAACAATGTTTTTGGGCTCCAAAATCGACTAGATGCAGTAGGAAGAAAACTGGACGACTTTGCACAGGGTGTTGGAGAGGCTGTTAGTAATGGATTAAAAGCAATAAATCCAATAAATTGGGGATGGTAAGTTCTATGAAGTGTGAAATACAAAAAGCTTTAAATATAAGGTATAGAATATTAAAGATTGATGGGAACACCTACATCTTAGATATGAGTCAATCGATTTGGAAGATTATACTTCCATTTTTAACATGGGTCCTTCCACATACCATCTATAAAGTCGATGGGGAAGAAATTAGTAAACTATTAAAATCCCCTATCAAATATCAAAAGAAAAATAATATAAGTATTTTATTTACAGCAGGGATAGGAATTTTTTTAGGAAATATACTGACCGGTTTGACAGATTATTTTTATATTCCAAGTACGCTGATGGTTAATAGCATAATTGTTGCAATAGTGCTATTAATAATCATTTTGATACGCTCACTCCTAAGTATAAGAAATAGAAAAAATTTATATAAAATACTAGACCCAAATAAATTATTAAAGGAAAGTATTTGGATTAGACCAATGGCATTCAAACATTTTGTTCAATGTTTGTTTGTATACATTTTTTTTCTAGTATTTTTCATAGCTAGTTTAGTACTAGTTATTGAAATTAGTAATATTCTAGCAATCCTATTTGCCATTATGTTTGGATTAGCTTTATTTATTACTAATGGTTTATATGTAGTAGAGGGTCATACTACAGTGAAATTCAAGAAAGGGAAGTAAGTAAATTAATTAAAAGAAAAATGATAAAAGTACATAGAGAATGCCATACAAACTCAAAAAGAAGGGAGAAGCTAGTATGTTACCAATAGGTTCAATCGTGTATTTAAAGGAAGGAACAAGTAAGCTGATGATTTTAAATAGAGGTCCGATTCTCGAAGCAGATGGAGAGAATAAAATGTTTGATTATTCCGGGTGTTTTTACCCACAAGGATTAGTTCATGATAAAGTTTTCTACTTTAATCACGAGAATGTTGATGAAGTTGTATTTAAAGGTTTTCAAGATGAGGAGGAGCAACGTTTCCAGAGGTTGTTTCATGATTGGAAAGAAGAAAATAAAGGTAGTTATGTTAAGGGGAAAGTAGATGTCCCTCTTTAGTACATCGTGTATTTAGTTCTCTAGTTTTTGAATACAAGTTTTGTAGAGTATGGTCCTTATCATTAATTGTATAGCAAAATGGAGTCGATGGGCAATCGTTTGGTTGCTCATCTTTACTGTGTGTGTTTGGAAGAGCAATGAGTGCGGCAATGCTATATTTACGGATTATAAAGGAATATCGAAACTGCAGGATAATAGTATAATTGCAGGAATAGTGATGGGAATAATCATCTTAGTACGCTTCGTTTTAAGTAATTGGAATAAAAATAACTTTCATAAATTGGTTGAGCCAAATTTATTGTTAAAAAGACGCATTTGGATTAGACCAAATTCATTTAAACATTTTATTCAAAGTTTGCTTATATATATCCTTTTTAGTATTTTTCATGGCTATGTTTGTACTATTTATTATAGATGGTAATATCATGTTAATCTTTTCTGCAACTATTTTAGCACTGTTTCTATCTATTGTTAACGTTGTGTTTGTAGGAGATGGCCCTACTACAGTGAAATTCAAGAAAGGGAAGGAAATTAATAAACGGAACAAAAAAGGATAAAACAAAAACAGGCTTTCTAATACATAGAATGACAGGAAAATATTGAAGGCAGATGTATCTTATGAACGCGAGTTATTTTCGTTGTTTAACGAGAGTGTTGCGGTGTTATAATTGAAATAGAACATAAAATAAAGGATGAAACGATGAGCCAAGAAACGAAATTAAAAATAAAACAAAAGTTTGTTAATGAGTATAGAAATGGGTATCCACTGCTATCAAAGGAAGCCATTAGTAACTTGAGAGACGTTACAGTTGAAGGAACAATTGTCCAACTAGTCGATGAAAAAAATCGTTTTATTGCCAAAGGCTATTACGGAAAACAAAACAAAGGGTATGGCTGGGTTCTTTCAAAAGATCAAAATGAAACTTTCGATCAAACATTTTTTGAAGCTAAACTATCTGAAGCATTTAAACATCGAAGTCCCTTATTCAATGACCCAGAAACGACGGCATTCCGAGTGTTCAATGGGGAAGGTGATGGCATCGGTGGTTTAACGATCGAGTACTTTGACGGTTACTACTTAATTCATTGGTACAATCAAGGGATTTATGAATTTAAGGATGAAATGATTCGAGCGCTTCAAACGGTTGTAGAGTTTAAGGCGATTTATCAAAAAAAGCGATTTGCAACAGCTGGTAAATACATTGAGGAAGATGATTTTGTTACAGGTGAACAAGGTCAATTCCCTATTTTTGTGAAAGAAAATGGCGTACGCTTTGCGATCTACTTAAATGAAGGAGCAATGGTCGGAGTGTTTTTAGACCAGCGTGACGTGAGAAAAGCCATTCGGGACAAGTATGCGAAAGGAAAAACGGTGTTAAATACCTTTTCCTATACGGGGGCCTTTTCCGTTTTCGCCGCTCTTGGTGGGGCTAAGAAAACGACGAGTGTCGATTTAGCTAATCGTAGTATGAGTAAGACGATTGAACAGTTTAGTATTAACGATATTGATTATGAAGCACAGGACATTATTGTCGAAGATGTTTTCCATTATTTTAAATATGCGGGGAAGAAAAGCTTAAAGTTTGATATGGTCGTTTTAGATCCGCCAAGCTTTGCAAGGTCAAAAAAGCATACGTTTAGTGCGGCAAAAGATTATACGAACTTATTGAAAGAAACGATTGCCATTACAGAAGATAATGGTATTATTGTAGCCTCTACTAATTGCAGTTCGTTTGGAATGGGTAAGTTTAAAAGTATGATCGAAAAAGCATTTAAAGAAATGAATGGGAAGTTTAAGTACTTGGAAGAGTATTCGCTGCCAAGTGATTTTAAGACAATAAAAGAGTTTCCAGAAGGGAACTATTTGAAGGTAGTGTTTATTGAAAAGATAAAAGGATAAAATTAGGTACCGTGCATGTATTTGGGCACGGTACTTCGTTCATTTTATAAAGGTTGTTCATGATTACCTGGATAATCACAATATTCTACGATGGTTCCTTCTGTATCAGCGGGGTTTAAGTAAATTAATCTTCGTCCATGTTTATTGATCCGTAATGTATTTTCTAACGTTCGAATTCCTTGTTGTTTCAATTCCATTATTGCTTCATCAAGATTATTTACTCGGTAGGCGATATGATGAACACCTTTGCCTTTTTGTTTAATAAATCGGGCAATAGGTGAAGTCGTATTATTCGTTGGAGCTAATAACTCGATTTGATCGCCATTCATATCGAAAACGGCAATTTCACTCTCAACACCTTTGGCATCACTTCTATACCTGTCTAATAGTGTCCCTCCTAATATGTTCGTGTAAAATGTAATGCTTTTATCTAAATCTCTTACGGCTATACCGATATGGTCAATTACTTTTTCCACTTGTTCCACTCCTATAATTTAAAGTTTGACACGATTTAATGTATTGTTTAGTATAATCGATTTATTCTATTTTTGTTAGAGAGGGAGGTTTTTATGAAGCAAACTTATCATGCCGTAATTTTTGACTTAGACGGAGTACTCGCTGATACAGTGGAATACCATTACTTAGCAACAAAACGAGTAGCCGACGAGTTAGATATCCCTTTTGATAGAGCGCTTAATCAAAAAATGCAGGGAATGAGTCGAGCTTCGTTGATTGAAGCACTTGTTAAAAATAGTGAATATTCATTTACTCCAGAGCAGAAAGAAAAACTAGGCAATCGCAAGAATGAATACTATCAACAACTGATTGGACGCATTACACGTGAAGACATCTTACCAGGGATGACCGACTTTCTGGAAAAACTTAAACAAAATAACATAAAGCTAGCCATCGCTTCTGCTAGCTCGAACGCAAAAACTGTGTTAAACCATTTAGAAATCAGCCAATTTTTTGAGCACATTGTAGATATTCGAGATGTCCAAAAGATGAAACCTGATCCGGAAATTTTCTTGAAAGCAGCCGATGCTTTGCAAGTTCCATACGAGAATTGTATTGCAATTGAAGATAGTGAAGCTGGAATTAAGGCGATAAAACAAACACCGATGTTTTCAATTGGGGTAGGTACTCACGCAGCGGTAAAAGAAGCCGATTGGCATGTGGATAACACGAGTGAAATTACATATGAAAAGCTGACACGGAACATTTTCCTATATCCAGTCATCAATTAGTTTATGTTACATAGCTTCTAATAAGGGTAGTTTCAAATAAACGTTAGAAAAAGCATGTTTGTAAACCCAACGGCAACACCCTCAAACGACATGAAAAATTGAGGAGGCGACGTTTACATGACTGAGAAGGACAGAGTGTTAGCTAAGGATGAGAAGTATGTATGGCATGCAATGAAGCCGTATAACCCTGAGGCTACAATGGTTGTTCAGGAAGCAAGTGGGGCTTGGATAACAGATACAGATGGAAAAAGGTACTTAGATGCGATGGCCGGATTATGGTGTGTTAATGCGGGGTACGGGAGATTGGAGTTTGCCGATGCAGCCCATGACCAAATGAAAAAGTTAGCGTATTATCCGTTAACACAAAGTCATTTGCCTGCGATTGAATTAGCTGAAAAGCTTAATAACATGTTAGACGATGATTATGTTTTCTTCTTTTCGAACAGTGGATCTGAAGCGAATGAAACGGCTTTTAAAATTGCGAGACAGTATCATGCACAAAAAGGAGACCATCATCGACATAAGATCATTTCTCGATATCGTTCGTACCATGGGAATACGATTGCGACTTTAGCTGCAACCGGGCAGGCTCAACGTAAATATAAGTATGAACCGTTAGCTTCGGGCTTTATCCATGTCCCGCCTCCAGACTCGTACCGCTCACCGGAAGATCCTTCTGCCACACCAAGAGAATTGAAGTCGGTTCAAGCCATTGAACAAGTTATGACCTGGGAGCTAAGTGAGACGATTGCTGCTGTCATAATGGAGCCGATTATTACAGGAGGCGGTATTTTAATTCCACCCGATGGATATATGACAGGGGTTAAAGAAGTTTGTGAAGATCATGGCGCGCTGTTAATGGTGGATGAAGTTATTTGTGGCTTTGGAAGAACAGGTGAGCCATTCGGTTTCATGAATTACGGAGTCAAACCTGACATCATAACGATGGCCAAAGGTATTACGAGTGGGTATTTACCATTGGCAGCAACAGCAGTGAAGCGGGAAATCTATGAAGCGTTTAAAGGTTCAGAGGAATATGATTATTTTCGTCATGTGAATACGTTTGGCGGGAGTCCAGCTTCTTGCGCAGTTGCACTTAAAAATCTAGAAATAATGGAAAAAGAAAATCTGTTTGAGCGCTCCAAGCAAGTAGGGGAGCAAATGCTGACAAAGCTTAGAAATGCAATAGCTGACCACCCGAATGTCGGTGATGTCCGAGGGAAGGGTCTTTTAATGGGTATTGAGTTAGTAACCTGCAAAGAGACGAAAGAGCCTCTTGATGTAAAACGAGTCAATCAAATTTTAAGTGCTTGTAAAAATGAAGGATTAATTTTAGCGAAAAACGGGGCAACGGTAGCGGGGTATAATAATGTGATTTCCATTTCGCCTCCACTCACTATTGAAGAAAAAGATATTGATTTCCTAGTTTCAACTGTTAAAAAGGCGATTGATCGATTATAAAGAGAGTAGTAAAAAAACAGGCTCAATGCCTGTTTTTTTAGCAGTTAGCAGTAGATTCAAAGAGCGTCCAGCACCCCAGTGAGACTTCCCTCACCGCCGTACGATAAGTCAACATAGAGTAACTAACGTTCTTCGTGTTTCTTTTCTCTCCTGCGTCAGAGCCAGTCCGTACGTCGCTTAATGGGCGCTTGCGCTTTTCTCTCGACTAATGATTACTAAGATTTTCAGCCTTTTCGGTTAACGATGTTGATAAATAAGTGAGGCTTCCTGTTGCTGTATTAATTTCCTGGATGGCGGCAACGATTTCATCAATATCTTTTTTATTATTTTGAAACATTGTCGAGTATTGATCCATTTCCATCCCAACAGTGGTTAAGCCATTTTTTACGATTTTTAAACTACCATTCGATGTTTCAGTTGATTCCGTCATGAGGTTCATTGTATTCGTTAAGCTAGTGATGTTCTCGTTACTTTCTTTTACAAGTGAAATAATATCATTACTTAATTGTTTCGAAGATTCGGCTAGTTTACGTACTTCGGTTGCTACAACGGAAAAGCCTTTCCCATGTTCCCCAGCGCGTGCGGCTTCTATCGATGCATTTAAAGCAAGTAAATTGGTTTGATCGGCAATCTTTTCAATTTCAGCCGTCATCGTGTTAATTTGATTTGATATCGATTTCATATCCTCAATTTTTTCTAACGAGACGTTCACTTCTGTCATTAAAGTAGAAAAAGAAGTCTCCATCTCAACCATATCATGTTCACTTTTCGTCATTAAGTTTTTCAGGTTTTGACTGCTTTTGACGGTAGATTCTGTATCTTTACCAATCCTAACCGCTTTTTCAGCGGTTTCAGTCGTTGCGGCTTCGGTTTGCTCAATGGTCGCTGCTAATTCTTGGCTAATCGCCGTTAATTCTTCTTGTAGTTGGTAATTTGCACGATTGAGAGACTCAATTTGATCGATACGGCTTTGAATATATGTTTCTACAATGAGTTGAGAGTCGAAATTAATGCCATGTGTAACAGCTATAATAGCTTTACCAAGTTTTTCTGGTTGATTTTCATAATGTTTTACGAGTTGAGGTATGAGGAACGTTTGAAATAGTTGATACGTTGCTAAAAACCAACCGATAGGAAGTGTTCCTTTATTATGAGCTCCGCCAATTCTTTCACGTTGTAATATGTATTGATCGTTTATTTCTCCAGAGAAGAGAGATCTCAAGTAAAACTGAAAGACTTCAAACAGCCGTTCACGTGATGAGTGAGTCGTTGCGATTTTTTCAAGCATTGGGTATTGAAGCACATGGTCTAATGTTTTATTAAGTAGTTGATCAGATAGTTGTAAGACGACCGGCTGTAATTCCTTTAGTATAACAGCATGTTCTTTGTGAAATGTCATGTACTGGAGGCGTAACTCTTTTTGTTTATCTGACAGTTTGAAAGTTTCCCCCGTTGGAAGCTCAAGTTTTGGTTGATATTCTTCCTTCTTTTTCAATTGAAATAACATCCCATCCCAACCTTTCTAGGTTTTTCGTACTAGGTATTGTGTTATAAATATATAACATATGTATAAGTTTTGTCTATGGTTATATAAGAGTTTTTATATAAAAGATAAAATTATAAATAGAATAAGATATTATTTAGACTTGTCTCATATCTATATAGAAGTATGTATAGATAAGGAGAGTCTCATGAAAACATTTTTTAAAGGTGCACTTCTGCTAGTTATTGCGGCATTTTTGAGTGAGTGCCTGGAGTTTGTTATAAACATGGTATTGGCTCGAGAGTTAGGAGAGGAAGCGCTAGGGCGTTATATGTCCATTCTCCCAACGATCATTTTAATTGTTGTCCTTGCCAGTATAGAGTTGCCCATTTCCATTTCCAAGTTTATTGCAGAGCAAGATAAAAAATATCATCTCAACATGTTGCAACATACACTAAGATTTACGTTGTTATTCACGATTATTTTTGTCCTGCTTGTTACAGTTGTTCTACCGTTTATTCCTGTGTTCGATCGGTATCATCCGATGATTCGCTGGCTGATTATCTTATTAATCCCCATCATCTCACTATCCTCAGTAGCTAGAGGATACTTTATGGGCTCACACCGAATGGGGAAGATCGCGTTATCTAACTTTTTACGACGTGCAGCTCAACTGATATTATTAGTAATCCTATTCCAGTGGTTTAATTTTGAGCATGAATTAGCGATTCTCATTGCGATATGTACATTAATTGGCAGTGAGTTAATTGTATTTCTATATCTAATAACCGCCTATTTTTTACAGTTGAATTCTTTGAAAAAGGAACCTAGTGAGAAGATAAGTGCAAAGACCGTACGCCAACAATTGCTAGCCGTTTCTATTCCAACGACAGGTGTTCGAATTTTCCATGCGGTAACATTTGCTATAAAACCTTTTTTAATCAAAGCAGCTTTACTTAATTCAGGATTAACTGAAGCAGTAGCCATGGCGCAATATGGTAAATTGGCAGGTGTGGCCTTTACGATCGGTTTCTTTCCTGCATTCATTGCGCATTCCTTACTAATTGTTCTAATTCCGACGGTTTCTGAAGCTTATGCCAAACGAGACTTTATCAAACTTCAAAACCTATTACAGAAAGTAATGTTATTTACTTTCTTTTATGGACTCGTAGCAGTCACTATTTTCTATGTGTACGCTGAGCCGTTAACGACCCTATTTTTTGAATCGTCTCGAGCAGCGGGATACCTGCAGCTATTATGTCTTTACTTTTTATTTCACTATTTCGTGATGCCGATGCAAGCGTATTTAATTGGTCTTGGACTGGTAAAGGATGCGTTTCTTCATGCGGTTTGGGCAACGATTATCTCATTTGCTTTAATGTATTTCCTCGGTTCAATGGAGCAGCTGCAAATGCAAGGTATCATTATTGGAATGAACACAGGAGTTGTATTATTGACTTTGATGCACTACGTTACTATTTGTAATAAAATAGGAGCAACATTATTGCTGCGGGCACCCTCTCATTTTAAGTATTAATGGTGTTTTTCTTTTATTGAATTAGGCAATACCGATAGTATGAAAGGAAGGAGAGGTAAGAATGTGCTGGACAAAAATAGTACTCAGTATAAGTATGGTTTTTTTCTTTACAGCGTGTGGCAATGTAGATGAACCTCGAGAGGAACTGCCGGCTGAAGAAGAGCCGATCGCAGAGCTGACGGATGAGCTCGTTGAGGAAGAACCGACTGAAACAGAAGATCCTGCTGTTGAAGAAGATGAGCTAACGTTTGCAGATATTGTTGAAGAATATGACGTTCTTTCGAGTTTTGAAACGGATGGTCCGGGGACAGGTCTAGGACTAGGAATGAATGTCCTTTATAAAGAAGAGGATCTCGTTTTTGTCTCGGGGCATCAAGCACATGCGCTAGGGCATTTTAGGTTATTAAAAGTCGATCACGAGCAACAAAAGGTCATCGTTACTCACCAATTTTCTGAGGAACAGTATGAAATATATGAAGAACTGCAAACAAAGGTTCAAGAAGAGGGAGAGCAGGCTGCTTTTGAATGGATGAAAGCACAAGACTCGAATTTATATGAACTGTTTTTTACATCCGACATTCCGCCAAGCACTACAACGGCTACGTGGAATGATCAAGAGTGGGAAGCGATTGAAGTCGAAATAAAAGACGGTGATGAAAAGTATGTATTTGCAAAAGGCAAAGGGCTTATCCAAATTCATTATCAAAGTGAATTAGCTCAGGAGATATTTGGAGAAGTTCGAGTAGCGGAGCGGATAGAAGGAGAGTAACTTTAAAAACGGCTATCACATAGGTGATAGCTTTTTTTTATACATTAAGAAATGATTAACCAATTAAACCAAAGTTACACTCGGGTTCTTATGGTTATTAGATAATAACCATAATACAACCAAAAAGAACCCATAAAAACGATTGTAATTATAAAACTCGTATCTCATACAGTCATCGTCAACTTTACAAGTATGTTAAATGTAAGTTTTCTATTAATATTCTGAAAATTTGTAAATGTGTAATGAATTTGGCACATTCTTTGCAATATAAAAAGTGAAAGAAAACAATAAGAGTGAAAAGGGGGAAACTATATGGTTACAAAAAGCAAATGGCTATTGTTTAGTTTTTTAGTGTTAATTTTGTTGGCAAGTTTAGGTGCATGTAGTTCAAATCCAACGACAGAGGAAAGTGTAGATACGCAAGATCAAACAGAAGAGCCAGTGGCAGAAGAGACAGTTGAAGGAAATGAATTGACGGTTGGTATAGAGGCAGAGCCGACATCATTAGATCCTTTTAATACAACAGATGGTAACTCAGCGACTGTTCAAAGTACGATGTTTGAAGGCTTGCTAAGGTTTGATGAAAATATGGATTTAGTTCCTGTGTTAGCTAGAGATTACACCTATAACGAGGATGCAACAGAGATTACATTTACCCTCCAAGAAGGTGTAACTTTCCACGATGGTACTGCCTTTAATGCTGAAGTAGTAAAAGAAAATCTAGACTTTGTTCGAGATCGTGACAATGGTTTAGCACGTGCATCATTTTTCTCATTTATAAGTGAAGTAGTGGTTAATGATGAATTAAGTGTGACGATTAAGTCAGAAGAACCGAATTCAGCAATGGCATCGTACATGGCGCATGCTTCAGCTTCATTTAAATCCATTGATGAAATTACTAAGAAGAAAAATGATGAAAGTTACAACTTAGACCGTAATCCTGTTGGAACTGGGCCGTTTATTTTTGGTGAATGGAGAGATAGTGAGCACGTTGTTGTTTATAAATTTGATGAGTATTGGAATAGTAGTGAAGCGGCTAGAGTAGAAAGCATCACCTTCCGACCTGTCGTAGAGGCAAGCACACGAGTCAATATGTTAAAAACAGGTGAAGTGGATTTAATTTATCCGATACCGACTCTTAATGCGGCAGAGCTTGAAAACGATGCTGAGATTGATTTATACGTAGGATCTTCTACAGATGTGTTTTATATTGGAATGAACTTTAAAGAAGATAAGTACCAAGATCTAAATGTACGCCATGCGATGAATCACGCGGTTGATAAAGATGGGTTAATTGCGCAAATTTCAGATGGGTATGGTCAGATTGCGGCTTCTGCTATTGCACCAGCCGTTTACGGATATGCGGGTCAAAGTATTTATGAACACGACAAAGATTTGGCACGGGAGTTAATGGCTGAAGCTGGGATGGAGGAAGGCTTTAAGGCAACTCTTTGGACAAGAAATACAACTGAGTTTGTTTCTGTTGCAGAGTATGTAGCTATTCAACTGAGTGAAATAGGGATAGATGTTGATGTTCAAGCGTATGAAAGTGGTACATTGTTTGACATGCTAGACGCGGGTGAAAATACCGACCTTTGGATAGGACGCTGGTCGCCGGGAACTGGTGAAGCGGACTATGGGTTACGCCCTAACTTTGCATCGGACCGAGTCCCGCCTAACTTTAATAACTCCGGATTTTATATTAATGAGGAATTAGATCAATTATTTGATGAGGCATTACGTACACCGGATCAAGAAAAAGCGTTAAGTATTTACGCTGATTTACAAAAGAAGATTTATGAAGATGCGCCGTGGGTATTCTTGCACATCCCAGATACGATCATTGCAAAAGGTAAAAATGTTACAGGCATTTATGTATTACCTTCAGGAGCTGTTCATTTAAACCAAGCAGATAAGAAGTAATAGTAACAGTTACTCAGACTTATTTTTAGTAAGAGTGGTGACTCAATAGGAAAATAACGGTTGCCTCAACCGCAACTGTAGTTCAATTGTGAAGAAAGAGAGCAAATGAAACTTATGAGTCACCCTCAAAACACAAAGGTTCGCCTTTAGATTGAAGAGGTGAAAAGTATTGGCAAATTATATTATTAGAAGACTAGTTGGCATGATACCTATTTTATTTATCATAACGATTATCGCGTTCCTATTTGTTCACCTTACCCCAGGTGATCCAATCCGAATTATGTACGGAGCAGAGATTGATCAACAAGCTTATGAGTCCTTGCGTGAGAGAGAAGGCTTCAATGATCCTTTATACGTTCAGTATGGAAGATATATGTATAACATGGTTGTACATGCTGATTTTGGTACTTCGTATCGTACGAAAACGGATGTATCTTCAGAAATCATCCGCCGGTTTGGTTATACATTTGTCTTAACGATATTGGCGATGTTCTGGGCGATTTTAATTGGGGTGTTTGTTGGAATTATTTCCGCTACAAAAAGAAATTCGGTGTGGGATCGATTAGGGATGGTTTCAACAATCAGTGCTTTAAGTGTACCTGAATTTTGGTTTGGTCTAATGGTGATGCAGATCTTTGCTGTTCAGCTTGGATGGTTTCCGACGAGTGGCAGCGGCACGTTTCAGCATATTATTCTCCCATCGATCACTCTCGGATTTGGGGTTGCGGCAACTATCGTCCGTTTTACTCGTTCAAGCGTACTAGAGGTAATGAGAGAAGACTATGTCAGAACGGCACGGGCAAAAGGACAAAAGGAGTCTGTTGTTATTTGGAGTCACGTACTTAGAAATGCCCTAATCCCAGTTGTTACGATGACAGGATTGCAATTTGGTTTCTTAATTGGCGGTGCCGTCGTTGTTGAGCAAGTATTTGCTTGGCCTGGTCTAGGTTCTTATTTAATCGATGCCATACTATCGAGAGATTATCCAGTTATTCAAGCTCTAATCTTATTGTTTTCCATGCAGTTTTTAGTCGTTAATTTATTAGTAGATATCAGCTATGGATTTTTAAATCCGCAAATTCGATACGATTAAAAGAAAAAGGAGATTGATCTATGAGCAAAGGAATTTATTCGTCGTACTCTCCTTTCAAAAATTTTGTGACTAAGTTTTTAAAACAACGTCTTGCGGTCATTGCCTCTATCATTGTAACAATTATTGTTTTTATCGGTCTCTTTGGAAATTGGTTAGCTCCATATGATCCGTATCGACCCGTTACGATGCAATACGAAGAAAGAGGAATTGACAGCGATCAATTGACAAGTGAACGAGTTAGTTTTCAAGGCATTTTAAGTGACGGGACTGTAGTAGACAGCGATAAGTTTGAAACGTTACAGGTAGAAAGTGAGAATCGTAGAGTGGCTTCTGTTAGAAGAGTTGGTGATGGAGTGATTGTTAGTGCAAATACTGGCGGCGCTACTAATGCGATTCTTGAAAGTGAAAATGTATCATCCATCATCCAAGTGAATGTTTCAGGAGAGGACGTTAACGAAGGAGAAGTTGAAATTATCAGGTTAGAGGCTGAGCAACCCAACCAAATCTTAGAGTCTGGTGATCGCTACGAGATTCAATTAACGGCTATTTTATCAAATGGGGAGGAAATAAAAGGAATTGAAGCCGTTCGATCCTTCTTAAATGAAAGTTTGAGTGATGAGGAACAAGTATCTACAAGCAGCGGGTTCGTTTCAGGAGGGCAAGATACGAAGAGCACAGGAGGCTTATCTATTGAATCTTTAACAAGCGACATCGCATCAGTAACGAATGAAGGTATTGTAACGGTCAGGGGAGAGGGAGATGGACTTGTTAAAGTGTCAGCTGAAAATGCCTCTACAGTCGTCCACTTGCCAACAAATGTGTCAGAAGTCAACCCTGTCCTTGTGTCCATCGTTCCAACGGTTGCTGCAGTCAGTTTAGTTGATATTTATAAGCATCAACCACCATCGCAACTCCATTATTTTGGAACAGACCATCAAAACCGCGATATCTTTAGCCGAGTCATTATCGGAACAAAAGAAACATTATTAATAGGGTTTGTTTCAGTGGCTATCGGTGCTTTCGTTGGAACGGCATTAGGTTTAACTGCAGGTTACTATGGTGGGAAATTTGATAGTTTTATTACTAGGTTTACGGATATATTACTTGCTTTTCCTGGGATTCTTCTTGCAATAGCGGTTATTGCCTTTCTCGGAGCTGGGTTAGTAAACATCATATTTGCTGTAGCTATTTTTACAGTCCCTATCTTTATCCGAATCGTTCGTGGAAGTACTTTGGCACTCAAAGAAATGACTTATGTGGAAGCAGCTAAATCAATCGGTGTTAAAGATCCAATTATTATTTTAAGGCATATCTTCCCAGGTACATTATCCGTCGTTATGGTTTTCTTAACGATGAGGGTTGGTGTAGCGATTTTAATTGGTGCGGCATTGAGTTTTCTCGGTTTAGGAGGAGACATTACAGCACCTGAATGGGGTTCAATGTTAAGTGCAGCTAAAGACAATAGTGGAAATCTGTTTCATCCTACCTTTTTTCCAGGGCTAGCTATTGTGATTACAGTTTTAAGTTTTAATATTTTAGGAGACGGATTGCGAGATGCCCTTGACCCGAAGTTAAAAGAATAGGAGGATGACGACAACATGACTAAGAAAGTGTTAGAAGTTAACGAATTAAAAGTTAATTTTAAAAGTGACGGTAAGGAATTAACTGTAGTAAATGGTATTTCCTTTCACATTAACGAAGGTGAAACGCTTGGGGTTGTAGGAGAGTCTGGTTGTGGTAAAAGTGTAACTTCTCTATCCATTATGAGATTAATTCCTTCTCCTCCAGGAAAAGTTGTAGGTGGTGAAATAAAGTATAACGGAAAAGACTTATTGAAATTGAAAGAACGAGAAATGAGAAAAATACGTGGAAATGACATTTCAATGATTTTCCAAGAACCGATGACATCCCTTAATCCAGTTTTTACGATTGGAAAACAATTAGATGAAGTGCTCCTTTTGCACCGAGAAATCACAAAGCGAGAAGCTAAGGAGCATTCTATTCATATGCTGAAGTTAGTCGGGATCCCAAGAACTGAACAAATATATGACAGCTATCCTTACCAACTGTCTGGTGGAATGAGACAAAGAGTCATGATTGCAATGGGACTTGCATGTGAGCCGCAATTACTAATTGCGGATGAACCGACAACGGCATTGGATGTGACGATTCAAGCTCAAATCCTTGATTTAATGCGAGGGTTAAAAGAAAAAACAAACACGTCTATTATGTTTATTACACATGATTTAGGTGTTGTAGCGGAGATGTGTGAGCGAGTAATCGTCATGTATGCAGGTGAAGTCGTCGAGCAAGCAGACGTAGATACCATTTTCAATGACCCTAAGCACCCTTATACGATAGGTTTGCTTGGTTCCATACCAAGTATTCATGAGAAACGAGACCGCCTCTATTCAATTGCGGGTCAAGTACCACCAGCAGGTACAATTACAACAGGCTGTCGCTTTGCAGATCGTTGTGACAAGGTAATGGATCATTGTAGGGAGCACGATCCTCAATTACTAGAGCTGAAAGAAGGACATTCATGTCGATGTTTTCTCTATCAAGATAGGAGTGCAAAAGTATGACATCCACATTGCTTGAAGTTAAAGATCTAAAGATTTATTTCCCTATTAAAAAGGGCTTAATTAAGAAAAAAACTTCATATGTCAAAGCTGTCGATCAGATTTCGTTTTCTGTTCGAGAAGGTGAAACACTCGGGCTAGTTGGGGAATCGGGTTGTGGTAAATCGACCACGGGGAGAGGGATTACTCAACTAGTAAAACCGACAGCTGGAAGCATAATGTTTGATAATTGTGATTTGAATGATCTGTCGGTTAAAGAAATGCGCAGAAAACGCAAAGAGCTACAAATGGTATTTCAGGATCCTTATGCTTCTTTAAACCCTAGATTAACAGTAGAAAATATTTTAGCTGAACCGTTAAAAGCCCACGGTATAAAAGATCGGAATAAAAGGAAAAAAATGATAGAAGAGATTATGGAAGTATGTGGACTAAACAAAGCTTTTATTAATCGTTATGCTCATGAGTTTTCAGGTGGTCAACGTCAAAGAATTGGAATTGCTCGCGCATTAATATTAAAGCCGAAGATGATTATCGCAGATGAACCTGTAGCTGCATTGGATGTGTCTATCCAGGCGCAAATTTTAAATTTACTAAAAGATTTACAAGAAGAGTTTAAATTAACTTATCTTTTTATTTCCCATGACTTAAGTGTTGTTCGTCATCTTTGTAACCGAGTAGCTGTTATGTATTTAGGAAGAATTGTAGAAATTGGTGAAACCGATAAAATTTACGACAATCCACTACATCCATATACAGAGACACTATTATCAGCTATTCCGATTTCTAACCCACGTGAAAAGAAAGAACGAATCATTTTACAAGGCGATGTCCCATCACCTGTAGATCCACCGTCAGGATGTGCCTTTGTTGGCAGGTGTCCAAAAGTGATGGATCGTTGTCATGAACAACGGCCCGAATTAAAGGAAATAGAAGGTGGACACCAGGTGGCTTGTCATTTGTATGAAAATGAAAGCTTACAATTGGAGGAAAGTAAAGATGAGAAAAGCGTTTATCAATTTATCGGTTAAAGTATTGGTACTATTAACCGTAGTCAGTTTACTAGTACCTTCTAGTTCTTTAGCAAATGGAAAAGAGAAAAAGAGTTCTTCTATGCCAGATCATGTACATCAAACTGCACTTCAATCATTGTCCATACAAGGGGCTGAACTGGATCCGCCTTTTTCTACGGATATACTGAACTACAAAACTACTGTCAATGGCCACGAGAAGGTTGATTTAAATATAAAAGCGGCAGCTAAAAACGCTAAAGTTACGATTAATGGTAAAAAAGTGAATGCGAATAAAGCTGTTCAAGCAGAAATACCTAATCATCAGAACATAATAGAGATCGAAGTAGCAACTCCACATAGAATAAAGCAAACGTATACAGTTGTAGTTCAAAAAGAGAACGAATATGAATTACAGGACGTTACATTAATTCAAACAGGTGAAGGTTCTTCCATTCATCATTATCAATTAGGCTTTTTCCCTGCACGAAACATGGACGGTGTCGAAGCCTATTTACTGTTCTATTCTAAAGAAGCTTATATGGATGTTTGGAATTATGTTCGTCACCTATCGCCTACAGAAATTGAAGCTCATTTAACTTCTAATACAAGTGGTGAACATAAAGATAAGATCTATAAAATTAGTAACTTAAGTTATGCAGATGGAGTCGGAAATACGTTTCGAGAAGGACAATTGGATATTATAACTGGAAAGCCACTGGAAGTAGGTGAGTATGTTGCGTATGCAGCAACTTTAGGAGCAAATGAGGTTTTAGGAATGTCAGAAGCAGATCGTAAAATTGAAATAAAGCCATTTCCTATGAATGTCGAAATTAGTGGGGAAGGTAAAGCAATTGAGAATTATGTGGTAACATTCGATCATCCACAAGACAGTCGAGTAACAGATTACTTTATTTTTTATTCTGAAGATGGCTTAACACGCCTAGTTGAACCGAAACTTGAGGGGAAAACGAAAACTCATTTAAAAGAGTTGGTCAATCAGGGACGAGGTAAGCTTGTATCGAGAGACGTGATTGGTAATAACGCCGTTAACTTTATGGAGAACCAACTCACGATTGATGGACAATCACTAGGTACTGGACTGTATTACGCTTATGTATTGGCCGTTGGCGAAGCGCAAAACTTTGGTATGGCAAAGTCACTTAAAATGATAAATACCAATCCAATGCCAAAACCATTAAGTACCATTGGTGATGGAAAAGGAACATTAATTCCAGCTGGTGGCTCAACAAGTAATGTTAGCGCTTACTTTGAAGCGATTAGATTAGCGACTTCAGTGGATAAGCCGAGAATTGCAATTTTTAATAGTTCAAGAGATTCCGTCGAAATTGCCTATGATCATTTTCATTTAGATGACCCGCCGTATAAGTCATTAAAGGAAGAATTTGAAAATTGGGGGTTTGAGCCTGTCTATATTCCACTCGCTATTGATACGTACGAGTTTATTGCCCATGACCCTTACTTTGTTAACTTAGTAAAAAGTAGTCATGCTGTTATGCTGCAAGGTGGGGACCAAGTGAAACATGCAAGATCTTTACTAAATGATGATGGTTCTCCATCACCTTTATTACAAGCAATTAAGTATGTGTATGAAAATGGTGGAGTTGTAGCCGGGACAAGTGCAGGTGCCCATGTTATGAGTCAACCTATGTTTGGTGTAGGAGACAGTTTGACTTCAATCACAATTAATCAAACAGAAGAAAAAACGTTAAATGATGTTCCGTTAACAGGTTTCTTAAACCCAACAATCTCAGGAAACAATTTATTCATGCCGGGCATTGGCTTAGCAGAAGATATATTGTTTGATACTCATTTTGATGCCCGTGGAAGATTAGGACGTCTTTTAGTAGGTATGAGAGATACAGGTCATACATTGGGTATAGGTTTAGATGAAGGAACAGGTCTGCAAATGAAAGGAGATATGGGTGAAGTTGTTGGTTTAAATGGTGTATTCATATTAGACCGTTCGGATGCTACTGTTAATCATCCAGGGACAAAGCCAGGATTTGAGACAACAGGAGTTCGTGTACACTATTTAACTTCCGGTGATCTGTATAACTTTAGTACAAAGGAAGTCATTCCAGCTCAAGATAAAAGAGTTGTAAATTCAACTGCAATTGACCCTTATAGTAGTCAAAACTTGTTCGGTGGAAGTTATGAGACGACCAAGTCGCTTATCTCCTTTGCGGAAAGTTTACAAGAAGATTTCGTTACGGAGATTGTTCATCAAACAAACTATCAGCTAACCTGGTCAAGAGATGAGCATACAAAGAACTACACGAGTGATGAGAACTTCACAATAAGTGCTTTAAGAGCATACCAGAAACCAACAATTATTAATATGATCCTTGATTTAGCACCTCAAGATAATCAAGTGGAACCACAGCCTGTTTTAATTGAAAGTGTCAAAACATACTCGTATAACGATACGTTCTTTATTCAATTGTCAGGACCGATTGAACCTAATTCAGTTACAAAAGAAACGATTGATCTAAAGGGGCTTACTCATGTATCTTGGTCACCTGATTACTTATCGGAAAGCTTTGAAATTGAAGTTAGAGTAACTGAAGATATTCCGCTTGACTATGAAATTACTATACAGAATTTGAAAGATAGTAACGGAAATGAACTTCCTACCGAAACGTGGAGAAAAGTAGGTGGAGAAAATACAGATTGGGAAAAAGTATCCGAGTAATGTCTATTAGTAGAGTACTGGAAAAAGGTGGATCAAATAATGATTAAATTAATTAAGAACGCTGTGGTTTACAACCCAGAGTATCTTGGGAAGAAGGATGTCTTAATTGTAGATCGTAAAATTGGAGCCATTGAAGACGATATTCCTGTTGACTGTTTTCCTACTGTCGAAGTTTTAGATGGAAATGGCAAAGTAATGGTCCCTGGTTTTATAGATCATCATGTTCATATTATCGGTGGAGGTGGTGAAGGAAGCTACCGGACGAGAACACCAGAATTACAGTTGTCGGATGCACTATTAGGTGGAATCACGACAGTCGTTGGAGTTATCGGAACTGATGGGACAACAAGAACAATGGCAAGCCTCATAGCAAAAGCAAAAGGATTAAAAGAAGAAGGGATTAGTTGTTATGTGCACACCGGATCTTATCAGGTCCCTGTCAAAACATTAACAGGAAAAATTGAGGATGACCTTATTTTAATAGAAGAGGTCATAGGAGTAGGAGAGATTGCGATTTCAGACCACCGTTCTTCACAACCTACGTGTGAAGATTTAGCTAAAATTGCGGCAGCTGCTCGTGTAGGAGGCATGTTATCTGGTAAAGCGGGTATTGTAAATGTGCATATCGGAGATAGTTCTTCTAAACTATCTTTACTTCATGAAGTTGTTAAAAATACAGATGTTCCTATTCGTCAGTTTTTGCCTACTCATATCAATCGAAATCGGCAATTGTTTGAAGCAGGTATTGAATATGCTAATCAAGGAGGCTATGTCGATTTAACGACTTCTAGTGTTCCACAGTTTTTTGAACAAGGAGAAGTAAAGTGCAGTAAGGGTTTCAAAGAGTTGTTAAGTGCAGGTGTACCTGTTGAGAGAATTACATTTACATCAGATGGTCAAGCGAGTCTCCCCGAGTTCGATGAAGATGGCCTACTGATTGGTCTGCAAATTGGTAAGGTGACCTCTCTTTATCAGGAAGTTAGGGATGCGATTATAACTGAAAAAGTGAAAGTGGAAGATGCCATAAAAGTAATTACTGCTAATCCGGCTGATATTCTCAAGCTAACACAAAAAGGATACATTGAGGTTGGCAAGGATGCAGATTTAGTATTGTTGGATGAGGAAAGCTATGAAATAGATTCGGTTATGGCATTAGGGAAGAAGATGTTGTGGGAGCGAGAATTACTTGTGAAAGGAACTTTTGAGTAAAAAATGACTAAAACAATAGTACTCAAGACTGCTAATTTGTTTTGAATGAAATAAATTAGAAAAAATATCATCCTATAAGACTACTATGTATAAGTTTATTATTATTCGAAATATTATTATAATAAAGTAATAGTAGAAACAAAGAAACACTGCCCTTCAACGGTTCAGTGTTTCTTTGTATAACGAATCTTTGCGCAAGATACCCAAGCAGCATGTATGTTTACGGTTTTCCTTTCAAAAGAGAAAGAGGTGAGGTAATGGCCATTGAAACAAAAGAAATCACATTATTAGCTGGTTCGGAGGAAACGAGAAAGACTTTAGCCGATCAATTAAATGAAATTATTGGCGATTTTATACAAGTAAAGAGCTATGCAGTAGATGCTAACGAAGTAACGACCGTTCATAATCAGCTTGTAATACTTTCCTCTTATCTGATTGAAGAAGAAGCAAAACCCTACATTGGAGAGAATTGTTCAGTGCTCGTGGCACATCGTATTGTTAATTTTCTAAACATAGAAAAGATCTATTCAATTCCTAAAGGAGAGAAGGTACTATACGTTAATGATTTTCCAGAGACCGTAAATGAAGCAATTTCTTCTTTTGAAAAATTAGGGGTTGACCATATTGATTTTATTCCATTTTTTCCAGGGAAAAAACAAGATAAACCGGTAAAGTTTGCAATTACACCTGGTGAATTAGACCTTGTCCCTTCTTTTGTTGAAGAGGTTATTAATATTGGACCACGTTTGATTGACATTACGACGTTAATTACGATTTTAAATCGTTTGGGGCTCCTTGAAGCGAGGCAGGAGCAAGTCTCCGGAAAGTACATAAAAACGATTACTCAATTAAGTAAAAAGTTAGGCTGTTTAAGTCAGGAAGCAACAATTATGACCGAACATCTCAAAAAAGTTGTAAATGGGGTAAATGATGGTATTCTAGCCGTTAATAGTAATGGGAGAATAACTGTATTTAATGACATATTAGAACGTTTTTTACGAATGCCTGTAAAAAAGGCCGTCAATCGCCACATACAGGATGTTATTTCAGATAAAGAATTAGTTCAGTTCATATTAAATGAACAGGAAGAAGAAGATCGTTATTTTACAATTGAAGACCGGAGTGTAATCGTTCACCGGTTTACGATTGAGGCAGAAGGAACAGTTGTCGTGACATTTAAAGATGCTGAAGAAACTATTGAAATAGAAAAGAAGTTAAGAAAAGAACTGTTAAAAAAGGGGTACTATGCAAAATATACATTTAATGACATTGTTGGAGTTCACCCTAAACTACAGGAAGTCAAAAAAGTTTCAAATAAGCTTGCACGTTCAGATTTGACCATTTTAATTGAAGGGGAGAGTGGAACTGGCAAAGAGTTGTTTTCAAGCTCAATTCATAATGCTTCCCTCAGAAATAAAGGCCCTTTTTTAGCAGTGAATTTTAGTGCACTTCCTGAAGATTTAGTCGAAAGTGAATTGTTTGGTTACGAAGAAGGAGCTTTTACAGGTGCAAAAAAAGGTGGAAGAAAAGGTCTCTTTGAGCAAGCTAACGGTGGAACAATCTTTTTAGATGAAATAGGAGATATAAGCTTGAAAGTTCAAGCTCGATTGTTACGGGTTCTACAAGAAAAGGAACTACTACGTATTGGCGGAAATAAAATTATTCCGATTGATGTCCGTGTCATTGCGGCTACAAATAAAGATTTGTTATCGCTCATTGAAGAAGGTAAATTTAGAGAGGATTTGTACCACCGGTTAAAAGTTCTATTCTTACATCTACCTGAATTGCGAAAACGAAAAGAAGATATTGATCTACTTGTCCAGGAATTTATTAATCAGAGTGGGCGATATAATGTAAAAATAGAGCCACAAGTTTTGCATAAGTTAAAAGAGTATCAATGGTACGGTAATGTAAGAGAATTGAAGAATACGATAGACTATATGTTAGCAGTCTGTGAAGACGATGTTATTCGTTTACATGACATTCCTGATGAAGGATTTTTCCAACAAAAGAAAGCACCCCAATTAAACAAAGGTGAAGACAGGTTTTCTTTACCTATAGTTGAGCCATCAGTAGATCATTATTTCCACTACGAGGATGAGCAAGAATTAACAACACTATTAAAAATAATCTTTCAACTGCAACAACAAGGGGAAAGTGTAAGTCGTAAGAAAATAGCTAAGGAAACTCAACTACACTCACAGCCATTATCAGAACAACAAGTTCGATTAAGGCTAAATAAATTAGAGCAACGAGGGTATATTGAAAAAAGAAAGGGAAGACTAGGTACCCGCTTAACTGGATTAGGTCAAAAATATATACAAACCGTGTATTAACAGGCGCATAAAAAAAGAGCTCGAACATTAAAATTCGAACTCTTTTTTTGTATTTATTAATCATTATTATGATGTTTCTTCATTCGTTTCCTTTTTCGCATCTTCTAACATTTCATTAATCGTTTCAATATACTCATATAAACTCATCTTGGTATTCCTCCCTTTAATAAATAACAAGAATTTTGTTTCACTAATAGTATTTCCAATTTTCTAATTATTAAACTAGCAAACTAAAAAATAGGAAAATGAGATTACTAGCTTTTATTAGAATAGGCTAGAAGAAGCAGATATCAGTTAGAGATTCAACATTATTTTATGTAAAAGTGGAGTAGATGTGAGATACTAAGGCAGAAAAATAAATTAGTGGTAGTTGTACTAACAAGGAGTGAACAGAATGGATAGAATTACAATTGGAGCGGATTTATCTTTCTCAAGAATTGTTCATGGGCATTGGAGGTTAAATGATTGGAACTTAACGACAAAAGAGCTTCTGCATTTAACCCGTGCTTGTATGGAGAAAGGATTAACTACGTTCGATCATGCTGACATATACGGTGATTATACATGTGAAGAACGCTTTGGTGAGGTATTAAAGCTCGAGCCTAGTTTACGTTCTAAGATAGAAATTGTTACAAAATGTGGGATTAAGCTTTTGTCAAAAAAGCATCCAGACCACTACATTAAGCATTATGATACGAGTAAAGAACATATTATTAAGTCTGTCAATCAATCGTTAACCAATCTTGCTACAGATTATATCGACGTGCTGTTAATTCATCGTCCGGACCCATATATGGATCCTAGTGAAGTAGCAGATGCTTTTATTCAATTAAAGGCTGACGGAAAAGTGCGAGCATTTGGTGTTTCAAATTTTACCCCATCTCAAGTTGCGATGCTTGATTCCTATTTACCGTTTTCATTAGTGACCAACCAGATTGAACTGTCTGTTTTACATACAAGTCCATTTCTTGATGGGTCGATTGACCAATGCTTAGAAAGAAGAATGTCACCGATGGCGTGGTCACCGTTAGCGGGCGGTCGAGTTTTCACTGGAGAAGATCACCAGTCGGTTCGAGTTCGTAAAACGTTAACCAAATTGAGAGATGAGCTTAATGGAGCTTCTATTGATCAACTCATGTTAGCTTGGTTGCTGCAACATCCGGCCAAGATCGTACCTATAATCGGAACAGGGAATTTAGAAAGAATGGAACGTTCGGTAGAAGCATTAGATATAAAGTTAACAAGACAACAGTGGTTTGAAGTCTGGGAGTCATCCCTTGGCCATGAAGTGCCTTAACCAAACGCGTTCTAAGACCAGGTCGTTTAGTGTTTGTCGTTGATAAACTTGGCGTATTTCGTTTTTTGTATCTAGCAGCAATGTGGGAGACGAGTGGATGGTGCATGTTAACGGGTGGCACACGAAATGAGCGGACTCACAGGCCCTTATATCTATAAAAATGGCTCTTTTTTTAATTTAAAGGACTCAGAGGCTCTTATTTACTACTTTTCGTGTTGTTTTTGAATAAATTTAAGCAAATAGGGTCCTCTAAGTCCACCAAATGCCTAAATATGGTGATTTTTATTAAAATAAGGTCCTCTCAGTCCGCCAAATAGGTACAAGTAGTCAAATAGATGCTCTTCAGGCTAGAGCTGTTAACTCAATCGGTGGGCTGGAGTCGACTATATGCCGTTAAATGGGGACTTTCACTTCTCAGAGTATATGCAGGATTAATTTGCTCGAGGGCTTTTTGTACGGTGAAACACAACCAGATCAGGCCGCTTGTTTTAACACCACTAGTACAATACGATAATCATGCGTCTTACACTTTTCTTAGCACATCTTCTTTTTTTCATTTAAAATAGAAGAAACAATATGAAACGTAAGGATTGAGAAGATGAGTATTTTTACAATAGAAAATTTATATAAATCATTCGGTGAGAAAGTTTTATTCGATCATATTTCATTTGCGATTGGCGAACGGGAACGAATTGGTCTAATTGGTGTTAACGGAACGGGGAAATCAACATTATTAAAAGTAATCTCCAAAGAAGAAGGGATGGAAGAGGGGAAGATCACTCATTCCAACCAGCTTCAAATTGAATATCTTCCGCAACAACCGGATTTAGACGACAATCTAACAACCTTAGAACAAATTTATTACGGCGACTCGCTGATTATGAAAGTGATGCGGGAATATGAGCAAGCCCTGCATGAACTTCAAAACCAACCAGAAAGCAATCAACATCAAGAACGTCTTTTAAAAATTCAAGCGAAGATGGATGAGTGTGAGGCGTGGGAGGCCAACACCGTTGCAAAAACGATACTGACTCGTCTTGGGATTACTGATTTTACGAAAAAAGTAAAGTATCTATCTGGTGGTCAAAAGAAACGTGTAGCGATTGCGAAAGCGTTAATTCAACCTGCTGATTTACTAATATTAGATGAGCCGACGAACCATTTAGACAATGAGACGATTGAATGGTTAGAAAGCTATCTAGCTCAGTATAAAGGGTCGCTCATAATGGTAACACATGATCGGTATTTTCTTAACCGAGTAACCAATCGTATTTATGAATTAGATCAAGGACAACTTTATACGTATGAAGGCAATTACGAAGCGTTCCTTGAAAAAAAAGCTGAACGAGAAGCGCTTGCTGAACAAAGTGAAACGAAACGTCAAAACTTATTACGACGGGAGCTAGCCTGGTTACAACGAGGGGCTAAAGCACGAACGACCAAACAAAAGGCCCGGATCCAGCGAGTCGAGGATTTAAGAGATCAAAAAGGCCCTACACAAAAAGGTGACGTTGATTTTGCGATCGGCTCCACTCGACTGGGAAAAAAGGTAATCGAAGTAAAAGATCTTTCGAAGTCTTACGGTGAACACAAGCTATTTAACCATTTAAATTATTTAATTGTTCCAGGAGAAAGGTTAGGAATTATTGGGCCAAACGGAACAGGGAAATCTACGTTATTAAATATTTTAGCGGGTAGACTTGAACCGAGTGAAGGTGAGATTGAAGTCGGTGAAACGGTAAAAATCGCCTATTATACTCAAGATGATGAAGAGCTTGATGGAAATTTACGAGTGATTGATTACATCAAAGAAGGTGCCGAAATCGTTCGGACGGTCGATAATCAAATCATTACCGCCGAACAAATGTTAGAACGATTCTTGTTTCCTCGGGCGATGCAATGGACGTATATTCGCAGATTGTCTGGAGGCGAACGCCGCCGCCTTTATTTACTTCGTGTCCTGATGGAAGAGCCGAATGTTTTATTTCTCGATGAGCCGACGAACGACCTTGATACACAAACGTTGAGTGTATTAGAGGATTATCTCGATCAATTTCCTGGAGTCGTATTAACGGTCTCCCATGACCGTTATTTCTTGGATCGTGTAGTCGACCATTTGCTTGTCTTTGAAGGGAACGGTTTAATTAGCCGTTACCAAGGTTCTTATTCGGAATATATGGAAGACAAGAGACTGGAAAAAGAACTAGAACTTCAAGAAAGAAAAGCGAAAGTGCAAGAAACGAATGAGCAACCGAAAAAGAAGGAACAGCGAAAGAAGCTTTCGTATAAAGACCAACAAGATTGGAATACCATCGAGGAGCGCATTTCAAAGCTGGAATTAAAAATCGAACAAATTGAAGCGGACATTGTGGCTGCAGGCAGTGATTATGGAAAAATTAATGAATTAATGAAAGAACAGAAACTTACAGAAGAAGAGTTGGAACAAGCGATGGAACGGTGGGAAGAACTTTCCCTATTAGTTGAGGAAATCGAAGGCCAAAAATAACGGGGGTTAAATGAAAGAAAAAATCAAAAACATTCTTTCAGAAATGGAAGCTGCACATCATGTGAAAATTATTTATGCGTGTGAAGCAGGAAGTAGAGCGTGGGGGACGGCTTCTGAAGACAGTGATTATGATGTACGCTTTATCTATATCCGTCCGAAAAACTGGTATCTATCGATTGAGCAAAAGCGAGAGGTATTGGAAATCCCCGTAACGAAGGAACTAGATATGGTCGGTTGGGATCTAAGAAAAGCATTAGTTTTATTGAACAAGTCCAACCCAACGCTGTTGGAGTGGTTACAATCTAGCATCGTCTATTATGAAAAGGACGCAATTGTGAATGAACTGCGTTTGCTTTCACGTAGTACGTTTTCCGCTAAGACCTGCTTGTATCATTATCTTAATATGGCAAAACGTAATGCGAAAGGAGCGTTTAACAGCCCAAACGCTAACGTTAAGCTCGTCTTAAATGTTGTAAAACCCTTATTAGCCTGCAGTTGGATTGAGAAATATCATTCCATTCCGCCAAATGAGCTTCAACATTTTATTGATGGGGTACTAACTCCAAGTCCACTTCGATCTGAAATAGATGAGTTATTGGCGAACAAATTAAAAAAAGTTGAAGAAGTAAAAAGAGAAGAATTGATTGCAACACAAGAATATGTGGCTGAACGAATGGTTCAACTGAGTGAATATGTAAAAGCGCTAGAAGAAGATAGAGAGAACTATACAGAAGCGTTAGACCAATTTTTTCAATCAACGTTAGATAGGGTTTGGGATTAATTCGGTTCAAACAAACTATTATTAATAAGAAGGGGCCTGATCCAAAGTTGAGTATACTAGGGTCAGGCTTTTTAGCTATTGGACCGTAGCCAAGCGAAAGCTTGGTTCTTCACGCTTTAGCGTGAATCTTTTGAATATAAAACAGCCTATTCAATCTAAACAAATCTTTAATCTAGTAAATTGTGACAAGTAATTGAGAAAAGTGTTATACTAAAATAGTCAGAATAATTAATAAATGATATGAAGTGAAAGAAAAACAAATTATTGAGGAGGAATTAAAGATGGAACATATTATTATCGAAACCAAAGATGGGGTCCGTACACTAACACTTAACAGACCGGAGCGTCTTAATGCCGTAAATGATACACTTAGTAATGAGATTATCGAGGCAGTTTCAGAGGCTTCTGCTGACGATGAAGTCCGTGTCATTGTCATTACCGGCAGTGGACGAGGATTTTGTGCAGGTCTTGATTTGACTGAATATGCGAAGAGAAATCCAGACGATCAATCTCGTCATGAAAAATTAGATGAATTGGGTTGGGTTGGTCACCAAGCGTTGGGGATTGTTCATTGTGATAAGCCAGTTATTGCTGCAATCAATGGGATTGCGGCTGGTGCAGGACTCGCGCTAGCTCTTGCTTGTGACATCCGCTTTATCTCTGCAGATGCAAGGGTAACAGCTGGGTACATTCGCCGCGGTCTCAGCCCTGATGCGGGAATGAGTTATTTTTTACCACGGTTGGTCGGTCAGGCAAAGGCTGCCGAATTGATCTTAACCGGTCGGGATATTTACCCTGAGGAAGCAGAACGAATTGGATTAGTGAACGGAATATTCCATGATGAAGAATTTCAGGAACAGGTGATGAACTTTGCCAGGGAATTAGCGGCAGGACCGCCGGTTGCAATGACGCTTTCTAAAAGATTGCTTGCTGCAAGCCCTGATACCGATCTTACATCAATTCTAAAACAAGAGTACGCCTTTATTAAACAATGTTTTGGAACCAAAGATGTTCAGGAAGGGGTTCAAGCTTTTGCTGAGAAAAGAAAGCCCGTGTTCCAAGGGGAATAGTAAATCCTCCAATAAATTTGGTGAGGAACGTACTTATACTATAATGTATATAAAAGAGCTTTAATTGAACCAAAAAATCTTCTAGGACCAAAATTTTAGATTTGGTCCTAGAAGATTTTTGATAGGCCTGAACGTTAATCTTAACACTGATTAAAATGCAGTGACTGATATAATACCTGTTGGTTGTACGTCTAAAGTTAATACTGTATCCACGTGGTCATCGTGGACAAGTATCAGTGTGTTATTATCTGGATCAGTAATAACGACTTGGTCATTCACTAATGCTAGACTAGGGTACACATGATCATGTCCGTGCCCTTCAGCTAATTCAAATGGATCAATAACCTGAAGTTCAGATGTAATCGTTCCACTTGCTAAGTCGAGTTGATATAGGGTTCCGTTTATGCCTAGGACAAACCCTTCTCCCACCGCATTAACGGCCATTGAGCTTATATAAGGTGTGGAGATATCGACAGTTTTAAGGGATTTTTCATCAATGCCAATTACACTAACATTTGACCCGAGCTCTGGTTTTTCTTTACTGCTGTAGTTTGCTAGAAAATAACCACTAGCATTATGACTCTTAATCGTTCCAACTCGTGCCTCTTCATCAGGTAAGGAAACTTCTATCGCTTCATCTGTGTGCGGAAGGTATAAAAGAACTTGCCCTTCACAACCGAAGGCAACGATTTCTTTTTCTTTAGACCCATGAGAAGCTTCACCATGAAGGCGAGGACAAGATGCATATCGGGATACTTCTTCTCCTTCATCATCATAAATAACAATACCTTCTGGAAGTGGCTGTGGATCTTCCTCATCTGTATATGAAACAGCATAATTTCCATTTGATAAAGGTACTGCAACCCCGTGGTGTCCTATACCAGGGACCGTAAAGATAGGATCTGGCTTTTTATTGGTTTTTAAACTTTTATTTGGATAAACCTCTACTTGACCATCACCATCATAGAAGATTGCTGTTTTTCCACTATGTGTAACGATGTGTGTTGGCTTTTCCCCATGTATTTCATAGTCTGATACAACAGGTGGATCTACATATGTATGCCCATGATCACCATGGCTTTCAGCCCATACACCTAAATCTAGAAGCTTTAATATCCCTTCTTCGCGGTTGTTCAGAAACACGTGACGATTGTCAGCTGCAAGACCCATAGCACTAGTGTCGGTTTCTAGAGTGTCAATGATTTGAAAGTTTCCGTCTAAAATGATGACACCTTCTTCATAGCTAACGGCAATGCGTGTTCCGTTTTTCTCATTTAATTTACTGTGCTCTTCGTTTTCTTCTGTAGGTTCCTCTTCTTCTTCATTTTCAGATGTAAGATCCTCGGACATACTCTCGTTTGAAGCAGTTTCTTCGTTTGTTGTTGATGTTGAATTTGAACTACAACCTACAATAAGCAAGATAGTGACCGTTAGTAATAGACTAACAAGCACCTTTGAGTTACGTAAATAGCTTTTCATCTGTAAAGTGATCCCCCTTTTTATAAATAGTAATCATTACGTTTTATATTATAGGAAGGATTTTCCTGAAAGGTCAATGAGCATTTTGAGGGGTGGCTAAAGTTCCGTTCTAGAAGAAACCTTACAAATGACTGACTAGAAAAATTAAAGCAGAGAGTAGAAAAAACGCTAGGACTAAATGGTTTTCCTAGCGTCAATAGTGTTCATTTATTTTTCTCTTTCTATTCTTCACATAATGCAATTGTTGTAATAACTAGCTTCGTTCACTATACATTAACTAGTTTTTTTATCTTTCTTATCTTTAATTAATTGTAGAATGTCCTGTTTTAAGTGATTTCTCTTTTCATTAGTTATGGAACTCAGCCATGACGTAACATCTTTTCCGTATTTTCTTTTTCCACGTTGATAAATGGTTGTAAACACTTGCTTAAATACAGTGGAATTAACGTTTACTTTATTTAGTTTGCGACTTTCATCTAATAGAAAGTTTAAAAATGCAACATTAGATAGGGAAGATTTTTTTGCTAACTGTATTAGGAAAGTTTCAGCGTCATCATTGGCTTGGTGATTATTATAATAGGTTAAGATATCTGAAACTAATGATGGGGATTGCTCAAATTGGCTGATCAGGTGGACCAGAAACTTGTCATAACGATGGAGCAGTAAAAAGTCGATCGCTTTTTTGGGATTCGCAAAAGAAAGTGCTGTTATGAGTGTGGAATGGATCAATGAGTTAGAAGACTTATTGTTAGTTGATTGTGATGTTAATAAACGAGAAGGCCAACAATTTTTAATATCTTGTAAATGTTCGTCCGAAAGAAGTTTTTCTAAATTTTTATTATGAAATTTAGCATGTTCCTGATCATTTAAAGCATCTTTAATATCAGCTTGGGTAAGAGGACTATTCGTTCTGGCAGCTTCAATTTGCTTACATTGTTCTAGGCAGCGTACTGCATTTGCATCATGTGTCTTATTTAGGAAAAAAGATTGTAAAAATTCCCCTGAGTGAGATATACGCGCATAAATTTTCGGGCGGTCCTCTTCAAATAAAATGACATGGTTATCCTTGTCTGTAGGTTCTTGATACTTGATAAGATAGTGTGAATTGTTATTTAAACTAACAGTTTTCCCGAGCAGGCAAGCAGGTAGAGTCATAAAATAACCTTCCTTTCGCTGGAGCATTTAATAACCTTTTTTTCTCCTTACCTATTATTGTAAATGTTTTTAACTAAAAAGTGAAATGTTGTTTGCTTTTGTAACTAAAAGAGTGTAATGGCGTGCGCTGGTGGAGAAATTAGGAGGATGTGTGAACGAAAAGGGATAAATCGTGAGCGTTAGAGGGGAAATTTAGGAGAAAGCGTGAACGAAAAGGGATGAAACGTGAGCAGTAGAGGGAAAAATCAAGAGAAAGCGTCAACCAAAAGCCGTGAATGGTGTGCAGTAGAGAAAAAAAACTAGGAGAAACTAAAAAAAGGTCCCTTATGTAGGGACCCTTTTCACCTTATAGTTAACTTATTTTGGAAAGCTTTATTATGTCGTCAACAACAGCATGTAGTGATTGGACCGCAGTTGTAATCTCTTCGGTAGCTGCTGTTTGTGAGTGTACATATTGAGAAGTCTGAACAATTTGGTTTTGTATTGCTGTAATGCCTTCCTTCATTTCATGTAAAGAAAGCTCTATTCCCTTGACAGCGTCATTACTTTCTACCGAGAGCTTTCGAACCTCGTTAGCTACAACAGCAAAGCCTTTCCCATGATCGCCTGCACGAGCAGCTTCAATCGCAGCGTTTAAGGCAAGAAGGTTCGTTTGTCCTGCAACCTTCTTAATTAGACTCGTAATTGTTTGTGTTTCATCGGCATGTTGTTTCATATCGTGCGCAGATGCTGTAATTTTTTCTTGAGAAGCAGATGATTCTAGAGCTGTATTTGAAATTTCTGAAAGACTAGCAGAGATTTCTTCGATAGAAGCAGCGAGCGTTTCTGATAATTCATTTATTTTATAAACTTCCTCTAGACTCCAGCCAATTCCGAAAGCACCAATAATTTCCCCATTGTTATCACGAACAGGAGTTGTAACCGCACGAAAAGGAACACCTTTTACCTCTTTAGGTATATTGACACGCAGTGTCTGTTTGGCTTTAATCGTGTCATACAGACCGTCTCCCTCTAAAAGCTTATCTCCTAAACGCGCTGTATTTAGCGTTTTACCGGGAACATAATATACAATTTCGCTCAAGTTGCTAATTGCAATCATATTGTCCTCTTCTAAAAACAACTCTTTTAATAGTGGTGCTACTTCAATTAATTGATCTAGTTTATTCAATTGTTTTCCCTCCACATTCATTTCCAAGTATTTAAGCGTATTGGTCCTCTGGATGAATTGGCTGAAGATGTCAACTTTATTGTAGCGTAAAAGGATAGAGGTGGAGAGAGTTGAGATAAAAGATTTTGTGTCAGAAAAATGTTAAAAAGAGAACTAACATTCGCTTTTCGATAGTAATTTCTGTATAATTAAAGGGTGATCTACTAAAAGCTGGGAGGTTAATATGAATCCTCATCCTATTATTGAGCAACTTACTGAAATTGTGACAAAGAATAAGTTAACAGAGAAGATTTTTGTTGTTCCTTCACACCGTGATGGACAACTTGTGATACAAGCATTAGCGAGAGCGGGGCAACCAGTTCTTAATGTGAAGGTCAAAACGTTTATGGACTTAGCTTTAGAGTTAATTAAACCTATTATGAAAAAAGCCGATTATAAACAAATGCCACACCAAATTGGCAAGCAGTATATCTTTTCAGAGTTGCAAAAATTGAAAGCCGACAAACAGTTAAATTATTTTAACTCTGTTCAATTGACCCCTGCATTTAGTCAAGCTGTGTACCAAGCGATTTTAGATTTAAAACAAGCGAGAGTATCTGTAAAAACTTTTCCAAAACAAGCATTTCTAAAGCAAGAGAAAGGAGAAGATTTATACAAGCTCTTTCATGCGTATGAACAAAAACGCCAAGAAAATCGATTGCTGGATACGGCGGATATCTTCGAGCTTGCCATGCAACAACCTGTTGATCCCAAAAAACAGTCACTTTATATCTTTTTTCCTCATGAAGCTTATTATCGAATTGAGAAAGAGTTTTTTCTGCATTACACGAAAGGCGAAGAGGTTGTCGCACTAGACTTCCCAGCAGTTCTTGGGGTAGAACCGCTGCCAACGATGTTGCCGCCATCAAAGAATATCCAATCGCACCATCCATTTGGTTTTTTATATCAAATCGAAAATGCACCTAGTGAACCGGATCTTGCTTTAAAAGCAGCCATTAGTGAAGATGAAGAAATCCATGGTGTATTTAGGGAATTAAAAAATAAGAATCTACCTTTTGATCAATCCGTCATTTTCTATACGAGTGGACGGCCTTACGTAGAAAGTGTTCTTCGCTTTGTGCAAAAACAAAAGCTAGAGGATTGTGTAACGTTTGCAGAAGGAGTGCCTGTTAATCTAACAAAGCCCGGAAAGCTTATTAAAGGTGTATTTCAGTGGATACGTGAAAATTACAGTGTCAAGATGCTTGCTAAATTAATTAGAGAAGGCTGTATTTCATTAAATCAGATAGAACTATCAGGAGAAAAAGTCATTGAGCTTCTTCAAGATGCAGACATTCATTGGGGAAAAGAAAGGTATTTACAAAAGCTTAATGAAAAAATGGCGGATTTAGCACTAAAAATAAAAGAAGATCCATCCAATACACGTGCTGTACAAAAGCTAGAGAGATACAAACAATTAGAAAAATGGTTAATCCCATGGATGGAACGTTTTGAAGGAGATGGTACGTGGAGTTCTATTTCGTATAAGCAGTGGTTAATCGCTTTAAAAGATTTAATTTCAGTAGAAGATAACTCAAAGAATGCGCTAAACACATCGGCTAAAAATCAATTAATTGAAGCGATAACAGAAGTTGAGCATCTGGCAGATGGAGACATGACGTTAGGTGAGGCACTAAATGATACGGAACAGTGGTTAATGAAGCTTACAGTGGGAGCATCTATGCCTAAACCAGGCCATCTCCATATCTCCCCTCATCGAATTGGTTTGTATTTAGATCGGCCTCATGTGTTTATCGTTGGCTTAGATAACGGAAGATTTCCTGGCCGTCAAAAAGAAGACCCGATTCTTCTTGATTTAGAAAGAAAAGTGATTCATCCTGAGATGACGTTAGGTCGTGAGTTTGTCAAACGGAATTTTTATTTATTTGTTCAGCTATTATTGACGACAAAAGGTCATGTGCAAATGAGTTATCCGTTTATGGATACGGTTGAAAATCGGCGATCCGCTCCGGCGCATATCTTTTTACAAGCCTATCGATTATTGACCAGACAACCTAGTGTAACAGGTGAAGAGCTTGCCCTTGCTCTGCAAGGTGATGTTCATTTTATCCAAAAAGAAGCAACAAATATCCTCCATGAAAGTGAATGGTGGGCCAAGCAAGTGTGGGACAACAGTCAATTGGATAAAGACGTGTTGAACGAAGAAGCATTCTTGCATTTAAGACAAGCTGAGTCGGCTAGAGAGGCACGTCGTAATGAGGTGTTTACCGAGTTCGACGGACGAGTAGAATACGATCACGACAAGCTTGATCCTAGAAAAAATGAACAGCTTACCATTACAACGAGTAAGTTAGAGATGCTCGGGACTTGTCCTTACAAATATTTTTTAAAGCATATCCTATATGTAGAAGAAGACCAAATAGAAGAATATGATATGTATAGCTGGTTGAAGCCGCAGGCGAGAGGAAGTTTAATGCATGAAGTGTTTGAGCGTTTTTATGAACGTTTAAAAGAAGTGAAACAAAAACCGCAAGTAGAACAACATCTAGATCTGATTATCGAGATTGCTGATCAAGTGCTCTCTTTCGAACGAGAAAGTAACCCGCCGCCAAGTGAAATTATTTATTTGTTAGAACGCCAGGAAATTTTAGAGTCATGTGCGGTCTTTCTGAAAGCGGAGGAAGAAGCGAGTGGTGAAGGCGACCCGTTATTCTTTGAATTTAATTTTGGAATAAGAGGACAAGACCCAGCAACGATCGACCTCGCCAACGGGGAGTCGATCCGATTAAGCGGAAAAATTGACCGTGTCGATCGTTTAAAGAATGGACTATACGCAATTATTGATTATAAGACAGGAAGTTCTTATGGCTATACGGAAAAAGCTTATTTTAACGGGGGACGTAAACTTCAACATAGCTTGTATGCACTTGCGTTTGAAAAGCTTTTTGCGCATCAAAATGCACAAGTCAGCTCAAGCACCTACCTTTTTCCGACACTGAAAGGGCAAGGTGAGAGAATTGTACGAAAGCATAACGATGATGAAAAGCAGCAATTTTTAACGATCGTCGAGCACTTATGTGACCTCCTTGCTAAAGGGCATTTTCCTTACACCGATGCAGCTGATGATTGTAAATTTTGTGATTATAAAATAGTTTGTCAAAGGCACACGTACGAAGAAGAGGTACTTGCAAAAAAACACGAAGAAGAAACAGCTTCAGGAGCTTTACGGTTAAAGGAGGTGCGCTCGTATGACTGATGTTGTGTTAATGGATCAAGCTGAACGTGACAAGATTATGGAGCACTTGAACACGAACTTTCTTGTGGAAGCAGGCGCAGGCTCTGGAAAGACCTTCAGCCTTGTTCAAAGAATGGCCAATCTCGTGACAACAGGAACATATGAAATTCGAGAAATTGTTGCGATTACGTTTACGCGAAAGGCGGCCGACGAGTTAAAGGAACGGTTTCAAACCGAATTAGAGAAAAGAAGAAAAGAAATAACGGATGCTGTTGTTAAAGAAAGAATTGAACGAGCCTTAGCCGACTTTGATCAATGTTACCTTGGAACAGTTCACTCTTTCTGTGCCAGGTTGTTACGGGAACGACCAGTAGAAGCAGGGCTTGATTTTGACTTTAAAGAGTTAGATGAACAAGAGGACAAAATGATTGCCGATGAAGCGTGGGAACGGTACATCAATGATATTCGCTTAAAATCTACAGAACAATTGGATGAGCTTTCCGAGTTAGGCATTGATGTCGCTTCTTTACGAGCGAATTTGCATGAGCTTCGCGAGTATGCTGATGTGGTCTGGTTTTATGATGAAACAGAACGACCTGATTTAAGTGAGGTATTCTCTGAGCTAAAAGCATTCATAGAATATGTAAAAACAAATCTACCAGAAGAAGAACCTGATAAAGGTTATGATTCGCTTCAGAAGAAAGTTCTTCGCACGATGCGGGAATTAAAATATTTTGACATTACGAAAGATAAGACGAAAGTGGCGATGTTAAGGCCCTATCAAAAGAAAACAACGGTTACCTTAAATCGTTGGAAAGATAATGATGTAGCAAAAGAAATAAGAGATGAACGTCAAATTATTCTTGCAGAAGCGGTTGCGCCTGTACTAGAAAGATGGTTTGAATTTTGCCATAGTCGGTTAATTCCATTTTTAAAGCCAGCACTAGCATATTACCAGAGCTTAAAAAAGAAGCGATCTTCATTAAACTTTCAAGACTTGCTTTCTGAATCGGCGAAATTATTAAAGGAAAACAGTGAGGTTCGTCGATATTTTCAACAGAAATATAAGTGCTTACTCGTTGATGAATTCCAAGATACGGATCCAATCCAAGCCGAATTAATGTTGTATCTAACGGGTGAAGAAATTGAAGAAAAGAATTGGACGAAGTTAACGCCTCGTCAGGGCTCTCTCTTTGTAGTTGGGGACCCGAAGCAGTCGATTTACCGGTTCCGGCGCGCGGATATTGATATTTATCAACGCGTAAAGGAGATGATTGCGAGTACGGGCGGGGAAGCGCTGAATTTAACGATGAACTTCCGAACGACGAGTCTTGTTACTGAACCATTAAATGAAGTGTTTGTTCAGCATTTACCTGAACAAGAAACAAGTTATCAAGCCGCTTACAGACCGTTAAATTCCGTAAAAAAAGATAATCTGGAAGAAGAACAGAAATTGGGCATTTATAAATGGACGGTTCCTAATGCAAGAAAAACAGCGGAAGTGATTGAAGCTGATGCTGACGGAATCGCAAAGTATATCCGTGAAAAGCTAACAAATGGTGAAGCGCAACCACGAGATTTTATGATCCTGACCCGGTACAACGGCGGAATTGATGATTATGCAAAAAAATTGGAAGAGTATAGGATCCCTGTGATGACAACTGGAGAGGTCAGCTTAGCTGAAGATGAAGAACTTCGTGCGGCACTTTACCTGTTCAAGCTTTTAGCGGAACCGACGAATTCTCTTTATGCTGCAGCTGTATTACGAGGCCCACTATTCGGTCTTAGTGATAAGCTTTTATATAACTTCACTACTCATGGCGGAAGGCTTGCATTATTTACAGCCATTCCTGAACAATTAGGAGAAGAAGAACAAGCCTTATTAACATTAATATACGACAAGCTGAAGCAATATTATATGTGGCGCAGACAAGACATCCCAACTGCGGCCATTGAGAAGATTTTGTTGGATGTCGGTTTACTGCCGAAGTATATGAGTTTAGAAAAAAATAAACGCGATTATACTCGCACCTACCAAGTATTAGAGAAATTAAGAGCTTACGAAGCAAGCGGACATGCTGAGTTTTATGCTATCGTTGAACGATTAGAGCAATTAATCGTTGACGAATCAATGGAAGAGATGACATTACCGGATGAAGAAAATGCCGTACGTGTCATGAATGTTCATAAATCAAAAGGGCTTGAGGCACCAATTGTGTTTCTAGTTCATCCGAAGAAGTTTGTCGATCAAAAAGATAAAATTGGCCGTCATATCCAACGCGAGCAAGAAAATTCTATTGGCTACTTTTGTTTTACCAATGAAAAAGACGAGATGATGGCTCAACCACCAAACTGGAAACGTCTGCAAGTAGAAGAGTATGAGTATTTAAAAGCGGAGGAAATGCGACTCGTTTATGTAGCTGCGACGCGGGCTGAGAAGATGCTTGTCATTAGTTGTATGGATAAAAGCAATGAAAAAAATAATCCGTGGAATGATCTGCTCGAGGGGCTTGAATTGAATGAGTTTAAAGTACCTGAAGACACCGCTAAACCTGAAGCTACGGATAAAAACGTGGTTAGCTCAGTCGAGTGGAAGCAGATCCGCGACCAAGTATTGAACTGGGCCGAACCATTAAAGCAGAAAACGTATGAGATGGAACGGCCGACAGACCGAACAGAAGACGATCATTCCTTACTAGCTATCGCTCGGGAAACTGGCGGTGGCAAGGATTGGGGAAGTGTCATTCATGAAGCGTTTGAAGCAATTCTTAAAGGAAGTGAGCATAGAAGCGAAGTCATTGAGGAGCTTCTAAGCCAATATGACTTTCCTTTAGAACGTGCGAAAGAAGTTAACGTTGCCATCGAAGCGTTTTTACAGTCACCTATTTGGGAGCGTTGCAAGCAATCCGTTGAGTGGTATGCAGAAATGCCATTTACAGTCATGGTCCAAGAAGGCCATCCATTATATCGAGAAGAAACAGGTGAAACGATATTAACAGGGATTATTGATCTTATTTTTAAAGAAAATGATCAGTGGATTATCGTAGACTATAAGACGGACCGATTTACAAGAAAAGAAGATATAGAAAAGCTAAAAGATCATTACGCAAAGCAGCTCAATGTTTATAAAAAAGCTTGGGAAGAAATCACACAGGAACAGGTAGGGGAAATGAGTATCTATTTTGTTCAAACGCACGATTGTGTGAAGATCTAAATGAATGTGTTTAAATAATCCCTCCTTCAACAAGGGCATTTTCAGCCGATTGTTGGAGGAGGGATTTTTCTAAAAATAGACTGCCCCCTGAACGACGAATTAGAACAGAAGATTTCCTCATAATGGAAGACAGATGACGTAAAGTACAATTTACCAAAGTTGAGAGGTATGTGTTTCAACGGAACAGCCCTTTATTTTTGTTAAAATATAGAATTTTCTGATATATATCGATATAATAATAGATAATCAATCTTAAAACGAATAAAAAATAGAAACGGGGGAACTTATTTGGAAACTATCGTCCGAAGCCAGAGAAGTCGTACAAAACAAAATTTGTTCAAAAAGATTACGTTAATTGGCGCACTAGTTTTAGTATTAATCGTTACATCAGTTATTATTTGGGGATATCTTCAACTGAAAAAGCCTCTACCAGTTATTGAAGGGACGATACAACTTTCAGGATTACAAGAAACCGTAACGGTATGGCGCGATGAGAACGGTGTTCCTCATATTGAAGCAAAAAATGAAAATGATCTCTACTTTGCCCAAGGGTATGTAACGGCGCAGGATCGACTCTTTCAAATGGATTTAGGCCGTAGACAAGCCTCGGGAATGTTAAGTGAAGTGATTGGAGAAGCAACTGTTGAAAATGATAAGTTCTTTCGGACATTTGGGTTAAGAAGGTCTGCTGAAGGAACGATTGATCACTTATCGGAAGGTGCTATTATGGCATTAACAGCTTATGCAGATGGGGTGAATGCATTCATTCATGAAGCTAAAGAAGAGGGGACCTTACCAATAGAGTTTCGTTTCATGGGTTACGAACCAACGCCTTGGACAGTCGTAGACTCTATTACTCTAGGAAAGTATATGGCTTATGATCTAGGGGGCAATTGGGAAAGTCAGATGTTTAGACATTATTTAGTTCAAAACTTTTCAGAAGAGGAAGCACTTGAGCTATTCCCAACCTATCCTGCAGGAGGTCCACACGTATTGGATCTTTTGAAAGCGCATACATTGGACTTTTCGAAAAGTTTTGCCTATGCAGATAGCCCGAATTTAGAAAATGGTAGTAACAACTGGGTCATAAGTGGAGAAAAAACAGCATCAGGAAAGCCGCTACTTGCAGATGACCCTCACTTAGGATTAGCTACACCATCGATATGGTATGAAACGCATTTAAAATCACCTGAAGTGAATGTGACAGGGGTCATCTTTGCGGGAATACCGGGGATTATTGTCGGCCACAATGAACATATCGCATGGGGAGTTACGAATGTAGGCCCAGACGTTCAACAATTATATATTGAAAAACGCAATCCAGATAACCCATATGAATTTGAGTACATGGGAAATTGGGAGAAAGCTGAAGTCATAAAAGAAGAGTTGAAAATTAAAGGTGAAGAATCAATAGAGTTTGATGTCGTCATTACAAGACGTGGACCGATCATTTCAGAATTCGCTCACGATGATCAGCCAGACAGTGCGTTATCACTTCGGTGGACAGCGCATGATCCAACACCTGAATTAGATGCAGTACTTCGTTTTAATAAAGCTTCGAATTGGGAAGAGTTTGAGGACGCTTTAAGATATTTCCATGCACCTGCTCAAAACTTTGTGTTTGCATCAACGGATGGAACGATTGCTTATCGTGCGAACGGACTTATTCCTATTCGTAAAACGAATGAGGCCCTGTTACCTGTTCCAGGATGGACAGACGAACATGAGTGGCAAGGATATATTCCGTGGGAGGACCTTCCGACCATTATTAATCCAGACGGAGGCTTTATAGCGACGGCAAATAATAAAATTGTCGATGATAACTACCCATACCATATTGCTCACAGCTGGGCGCAACCGTTTAGGCAACAACGAATTGTTGATGTCTTATCGAGTAAAGACGTAATGTCAACTGATGATATGAAAGCTTTACAATTTGACCAGAAAAATTTACAAGCTGAAGAGCTGTTGCCGCTCCTTTTACCAACGCTAACATCACATAGTATGTTGCGAGAGATTGATCAAGAAGCCATTCGTTTGCTAGAAGAGTGGAATTTTGAAGATGATCCTAATTTAGTTGCACCGCTTATTCATCATTTATGGATCGCTTCGATATCAGATGTCTTGTTTGAGGAACGCATTGACCCTGATATGTTTAAACATTTTAGAGAGCGAAGAAGTGTTGTGGATGGACTGATCCGCCTGGCATCTAACGGTGAAGAGAGCCTTTGGATAGAAAGTCAAGGGGGATATCAAGAAGTAGTATTCCAAGCCTTTCAGCGAGCAGTAAATCGTGGGATTGAGATGCAAGGACCTAGAATGGAGAAGTGGTCATGGGGAGATTTTCATCAACTTACAGTGAGACATCCACTAGGCGCTATTGCACCTCTACATTTACTTTTCAATCCAACACCACAACCAGTAGGAGGAAGTGCAATTACGGTTATGGCGGCAGCGTGGAATGTAAATAGTGGAGAAGTCAATCATGGTGCGGGTTGGCGTGGTGTAATGGATCTATCCGATTTGTCTGAAAGCTACCACGTCGTTGTTCCAGGTCAATCCGGTCATGTGACGAGTCGTTGGTACGATAATCAAATGAATGATTGGGTAAATGGTAAGTATCACTCAACCAATATAAATCCAGAAACTTATCAAAAAACGAGTAAAAAATTAGAATTGCTTCCCACTGATTAAGAAAGAATTTTACACATTTTTGAACTACTCTCTTACTTTATTTTTCTGCTATAATTACTCTCGGAAGAATAGAGTGGAGGGTACATCATGATACGAACGATCATCTGGGTGATTTACTTAGCCCTTTATTTAATTTATAGTTTACCAACGTTGTGGAAAATGATGCGACTCAACAAATCAATTCCCGTCGAAGAAAGAGACCAAATATCAGGTGCGATGCCCAAGCGTTGGTCTCGTTCGCTCGTTAAGCTAGCAGGAGCGAAAGTGAACGTAGAAGGATTAGAAAATGTTCCGAAACAGGGTGCTGTATTATTTGTTTCAAACCATCAAGGCGATTTTGATATTCCATTGTTGTTAGGTTATATCGATAAGCCCAAGGGATTTATATCCAAGGAAGAAGTAAAAAAGGTTCCGATTGTGGGGCAGTGGATGACAGTGATCAATTGTGTATTTATGCAACGAAAAGATCGCAGACAGTCACTTCAAGCAATAGATGAAGGTGCAAATCTGTTACGAAACGGTCATTCCTTAGTCATTTTTCCAGAAGGTACGAGAAGTAAAGGAAAGGAAATGGGACGGTTTAAAGCAGGGAGTTTCAGGCTTGCTTTACAATCAGGTGTTCCAATTGTGCCCATTTCAATTAATGGTTCCTATAAATTGTTTGAAGAAAAAAAGCTAATCCAACCTGGGACTGTCGACTTAAAAATTGCGAAGCCGATCTATGCCGAACAGTATAAAGATATGGATGTAAAAGAAATCGCTAATCATGTTAGGGATGTTGTTCAAGAACAGCAATTAAAGAGGTAAAATAGAGCAATCATCATTGTTCGTTTAAGAGTTAAAAGTGATGAACGTCTCACAATATTAAAAAGTAATTACAATTACAAAAAATCGTATGGGAATTATAATTCCTATACGATTTTTTTGTATTTTGATTAGCTTAACTTTAACTTAGCTAACAGTCACACCAGCTTTTTAAATAAATATTTAAATAGTAGATATTTCTAATATTTTCTATATAATGGATGTAGAAATGTAGTTTTTCGTAGAAAAAACACCTTGAAGGAGTATATGAAGATGAATAGTATAAAGTTTAAAATGGTGGTTCTTTTTTCATTTTTATTTTTAGTATTAGGTTCAACCATAGGTTTCATCATGTTTCAATCTTCTTATAACTTAGTTATTGATTCGATTAGTGAACAAGCTGAGAGTATAGCTGAACATGCTGTTAATAGTATCGACCTTGAAGAATATGCAAAATTGGTAGAAGCAAATCGCGAGACAGACTATTATTTTGAATTAAGAAACCAGCTAAATAATATTAGGGAAGCTAACGGTGTTAAATATATTTACACAATGAATAAAACGGATAGTGAGCAATCGATTTATTATTATTTAGTAGATGGGATGCCAATCGGATCTGAAGATGCATCTGAGTTAGGTGAAGAAGAGGATATTACAGAATTCCCCGCCCTTTTGGAGGCATTTGAGACGGGAGAGGTAGTAGAAGGAGAATTAACAAACTCGGTTGAATATGGAGCTCTCTTATCTACTTATGTACCAATTAAATCAGGAAATGGGCAACTGCTTGGGATCTTAGGAGTGGATTTTGATGCTTCTGAAATCTATAGTTATTTACTAGAAAGTCAAAGGAAAATGCTGCTTACAACGGTTAGTTTGTTAGTGATTGGATTAGGTTTGATTTTTTGGATTTCAACCGTTATTACTAAACCTCTTACTCGATTAACAAAACAAGTAGAAAAAATAAGTCAAGGTGATTTAACTTTAAAAATAAATGAAAATCGCAAAGATGAGATTGGTAAACTAGCAAATGCAGTACAGGTTATGATCGATGACTTACATCTAATGATCCATGATATTAGAAATTCAGCGCATACATTAAATCAATCGTCAAACGACCTCTTACATGGTGCTGAAGTTACGGAGGCGATGGCTGTACAAACTTCTCAAGCAATGATTGAAACCGCAACCGGGACTACTGAACAATCTGTGGAAGCTAATACAGTTGTAGTGATGATGAGAGAAGCGACAGAAAAGTTAAACCAAGGGTCTGCCCAGATGGTTAGAACAGTGGAGGATGCTAAAATTTCAGTAACACAGGCGGAACAAGGAAAAAGTCAAATTCATGATACAATTCATCATTTAAACCAAGTGATAGAAAACGTAAAAGGTACGACGGCTACCATTCAATCACTATCGAAACGTTCAGATGAAGTTGGTAACATCATTCATGTTATTTCAGATATTGCCAATCAGACCAATTTGTTAGCTTTAAACGCAGCAATAGAGGCAGCACGAGCGGGGGAAAATGGCAAAGGGTTCGCAGTAGTTGCAGATGAGGTAAGAAAGCTGGCAGAACAGTCTGCCCGATCAGCAGAAGAAATCATTCATGTGATTAATGATATACAATCCGAGACTAAAGAGACTGTCCAATCGATGGAAATGAATTTACAAGGAGTTCAAGCACAAGTGAACTTAATTGATAAAGTTGGTCAATCTTTAAATGTTATTGTAGAAAAAGCCAATCATACAGAGGCGGATACAAAAGAACTAGAAAAACTGTTTAATGAATTGCATAGTGATGTCAGAAAAGTAGAAGAAGCAATTGTTCATATATCAAAGGTAACAGAACATACATCGTCCATTGCTGAAGAAGTTGCGGCATCATCAGAAGAACAGTGTGAGTCACTGAAAAATATGGTTAAGCATGTTGGTGATTTATCCGCGCTCTCCAATGAGTTAGAAAGCCATGTAGACAAGTTCCGCCTCAAATAAATAAAAAGAGGTAGCAGGTACCACTAGCGCTTTAAAGCACTGGTGGTACCTGCTACCCTTTTTAATGAGAAATGTATAAATAATTAAGTAGTATTTGCTAGACATTAAGGAATAAGTTCGTTGTAATAATATAGGTACATAATGTTCGATAGAGAAAGTTGGTCACATCATGAAACAAACCAAAACATGGCAAGAAAAGTTAAGACTGTTAATGTATATACTGATCCCGATCCTAATTACGCAATTAGGTCTTTATGGGATGAACTTTTTTGATACCGTGATGTCAGGACAAGCAGGGGCGAATGATCTAGCGGGTGTTGCGATCGGTTCAAGTATATGGTTACCGGTATTTACCGGACTTGTCGGTATATTAATGGCTTTAACGCCAATCCTAGCGCAAGATATAGGAGCAGAGAAGTACGATAAGATCCCTTTTTCCGTTATACAAGCGACGTACTTATCTATTGCAATTGTCATTGTCATTATTGTTGCGGGAATCATTTCTCTTAATCCAATACTCAACGCAATGAGTTTGACAGATGAGGTAAGAAGAATTGCCAAGCATTATTTAATCGGATTATCATTTGGTATATTACCGTTATTTTTATATACCGTGCTGCGTTGTTTTTTTGATTCACTCGGTCAAACGCGTGTTACGATGATCATTACCCTTTTAGCCTTACCGATTAATGTGTTCTTTAACTATATTCTCATTTTTGGTCATTTTGGTTTTCCGAGATTAGGTGGAGTAGGAGCAGGATATGCCTCTTCAATCACGTATTGGTTTATATTAGGGATCGCATTCTTTTTCGTTATAAAAGTTCGTCCCTTTTCAGAATACAATATATTCAAAACGTTCTTCCGCGTTTCCTTTTCCTCGTGGAAAGAGTTACTTTTACTAGGGTTACCGATTGGATTTACGATCTTTTTTGAAACGAGTATTTTTGCTGCAGTCACATTACTGATGAGTCAGTTTAATACTGAAACCATTGCGGCTCACCAAGCCGCCATTAATTTCGCTTCGTTACTTTATATGATACCGATGAGTGTAGCATTTGCTTTAACAATTGCTGTAGGGTATGAAGTGGGGGCCAAGAGATTACAAGATGCCAAACAATACAGTTATTTAGGAATAGGGTTTGCCGTCTTATTTTCGCTCGTTGCCTCCTTAATTTTATATGTGACAAGAGGTCCAGTAGCTGGCTTATATTCGAATGATCCAGCGGTGTTACTATTAATTAAGCAGTTCCTATTGTATGCGATTTTCTTCCAAATATCAGATGCATTAGCGACCCCAATTCAAGGCGCATTGAGAGGGTACAAAGACGTAAATATTCCATTCGTCATGGCTTTAGTTTCTTTTTGGATCATCGGTCTTCCGACGGGTTATATCACTGCTAATTTTACACCACTCGGTCCATATGGATATTGGGTAGGATTGATTGCAGGTCTGGGGTGTTGTGCGATCGCCTTGTTGTATCGATTAGTGGTCGTTCAAAGAAAATTTGCTGTAAAAGTGAGTAATTAGATCATTAAAATCACTTAATAAAATTATAAATATAGTCTGGAGTGAATGTCTTGGCAAAAAAGAAATATTATGTGGTATGGAGCGGGAGAAAAACTGGAATATTCAACACGTGGGCGGAATGCGAAGCGCAAGTAAAAGGATTTCAAGGCGCTAGATTTAAGTCATTTGAAAGTAAAGCAGACGCAGAAGCTGCTCTTTCTAACGGGAAGGCTCCGGCAAAAAAAACGTCTTTTACTAAGAAGCCCACTGCGAAAGGAAAAGAAGAAGCAGTTGGTGATGTTGTATGGGATAGCGTATCAGTCGATGTAGGCTGCAGAGGCAACCCTGGTATTGTTGAGTATAAAGGTGTGCACACCAAAACAGGGGAAATTCTGTTTTCTCATCCAGAAATACATATAGGAACAAACAATATGGGTGAGTTTTTAGCGATCGTACATGGACTTGCGTGGTTAAAACAACAAGGAAAAGATACAACACCGATTTACTCTGACTCGAAAACAGCGATGAAGTGGGTACGAGATAAAAAGGTAAACTCGAGCTTAAAGCGTGATAAAGACACAGAGTATATCTGGTCTCTGGTTGAACGCGCTGAAAAATGGTTGAAAACAAATACGTACAAAAACCCAATCCTAAAATGGCATACAGAATTATGGGGCGAAATTAAAGCCGATTACGGGCGTAAATAATTGGCTTATTCCAAGCTGTTAAAGAAGCAGTTTTGAATGAGAGATGATAACATAAAGTTGTCGATAATTATTGGATAGGGGGTTTAACAAATGAGCAAATCGTACGAAAACCTTCTTCATATGCAAAAAGATTATTTTTATAGCGGTGTAACCCATGATATCAATTTTCGAATTAAACAACTTAAGAAATTAAAAAAAGCTCTTAAAGCCAATGAAAAGAAGCTTAGTGAAGCACTTCGCAAGGATCTCAATAAATCAGACTTTGAAGCGTACCTTACTGAAATGGGCGTTCTTTACAGTGAGATATCAGAAACGATTAAGCATGTAAAAGGCTGGGCAAAGCCACGTAAGGTAAAAACGCCAATGACCCACGTCGGTTCAGACAGCTATATTTATCCGCAACCGTATGGGGTTTCGCTTATTATTTCACCGTGGAATTATCCGGTGCAATTAACAATAGCACCGTTAATTGGGGCAATCGCTGCAGGGTGTTGTGCTGTTATTAAACCGTCAGAATTAACACCGCACACATCTGCTGTTCTTGCACACTTTTTACAACAAACGTTTGAGGAACAATATGTAGCAGTCGTTGAAGGAGACGTAGAAACGAGCACAGCGTTACTTGCTCTTAACTTTGACCACATCTTCTTTACAGGTAGCGTTGCAGTTGGAAAAGTAGTTATGGCAGCTGCCGCAAAGCATTTAACACCAATTACTCTTGAATTAGGCGGGAAAAGTCCTACGATTATACATGAAGATGCAAAATTAGATATAGCAGCGAAACGGATTGCGTGGGGGAAATTTACAAATGCCGGGCAAACATGTGTGGCTCCAGATTACTTACTCGTGCATAAAAGTGTAAAAGAACCCTTTTTAAACAAATTGTATGAACAAATTAAGGACCAATTCGGTAAAGATGTTTCTCGGAATTCAGATTTTCCTATGGTCGTTAATGAAAGGCATTTCGATCGTCTAACTGGATATATGGAAGATGGGAGGATTCTCTTTGGCGGAAACTCCATTCGAGAACGGCGTTTTATCGAACCGACGATACTGGATCATGTCTCATGGGACTCCAAAGTAATGGAAGAGGAAATCTTTGGGCCAATCTTACCCGTTTTTGAATATGAAACGGAACAAGAGGTCATTGAGATGGTACGGAAACGTCCGAATCCATTGGCTCTTTACCTTTTTACAGAAAACAAAAAGACTGAGCAAAATATAGTCACTCATTTATCATTTGGTGGCGGTTGTATTAACGATGTCATCTACCATGTTGGAACGTCGCAATTACCATTCGGCGGAGTAGGTTCAAGTGGCATGGGCGCTTACCATGGAAAATACAGCTTTGATGCGTTTTCACATGATAAAGGAATATTACACCAATCTACTAAAATGGATATTCCACTAAGGTATCATAAAGCTAAAGGTGGATTAAAACTGCTAAAACGAATTATGAAATAAGAAACATACAAGGGAAGCTGACTTTACGTCAGCTTTTTTTTATGCAGCAGAGGCGGCGGTAACTTTTCGGTTTGATTTATTGAGCTTACATTGTGTATTGCCGGGTCTTTCTTTCTATTTTTCTAGCAAACGTCGACGCTAGTTCCACCTTATATGCTGGGAAGAAATTAGCGGACACACAGGCCCTTATTGCTATGCAAAAGGACCTTTTTCTTTATTTAGAGGACTCAGAAGCCTCTATTTACTAATATTAACGACAATTCTTAGTGATAATAAGCAAATAAGGACATCTCAGTCCGTTAAAACTAAATAGGCGTCCTCGCTAACGTCAGTAACAAGTTTGCAGCGTTTTTCTCATCAAAGGGTTTCACTTCCTTGATCAATTACACCATTAGTCTACTTCCTGCATCGATACCAAGACCAGTCCACTATCTATATTAATATAAAATTAAGAAAAAATTTACAATCCTGATTATTAAATTGTGTTATGTATAAAACCTAGATTTATCAACGGTTTTATTTATTAAGATTGTTAAGGGTTTGAAAAGATGTATGAACAACTTGGCCATTGGTATACTGTTCCAATTGTTATAGTGCTATACTACTAGAGTGAGAAAACTGTAGAGAAGCCCAAGATGTGGAAGGTGTTATAGATGAGATTAACAGTTCGGAAAAAGTTATTACTTAGTTTTGCAACTATTGCATTGTTTTTGATCGTCGTCTCAGGAATTACATTTTACCAAATGACAGAAGTTAATCAAAATTATCAAAGTTTGTTAGAAACCAATTCAGAAATGAATGCGATGTCTATAAGTATTGAACGCCTAGTAAATGAGCAAAGTACTAGTTTAAGAGGATACTTTCTTTCTAGTGATCCTTATCTAATAAAAAACTTAGAAGAAGCGAATGAGTCCATCCATCAAGTGATTGGGGAAATGAAGACAAGGGATATTTCAGATGAGGCGGAAAAACACCTCGACACCATTCTTCGTTTAAACGAAGAATTAAAAATAAGTACAACAGAAGCAAGACAATTCTTCTTTGTTCAACAGAGAAGAGCTTATGAAATGGTGAGTGAAGAAATAATCCCAATTGAGCAAGAAATGTTGGAAGCAACTACAAAGTTTTCGAATACGATTGAAAACGAATTAACGTTACATATCCAAAACACCGAACACTCTGTAAGTCGGACGTTGAACCTTGTTTTAATAATTAGTATTGTCGGTATTATTTTTTCTCTATGTATCGGACTAGTTGCTTCAAATATGATTTCTAAGCCGTTAATTCGACTATCAAAAATGGCTAATGAAATTGCTGGAGGTAAGATAACGTCAACAGAGGAAGTTTTTAAGGGGAATGATGAAGTTGTTGATTTATATCAGGCTTTTCAAAGGATGAGTGAACATTTGCGAACGGTAATGAAGCAAATTAGTGATCATTCGGTCCAAGTAAATCATTCAGCTCAACAATTAGCCGTTAGTTCCGAGCAGACATCAGAAGCAACTGAATACGTCTCGGTATCGATTGATGATATTGCCAAAGGAACAGAATTACAAACAACATCTACAAATGAATGTGTGATTGCGCTTGAACAATTGGCAGCAGGAATTCAAGACCTGGCTGAGTACTCTAAACATATTTCTAATGGAGCAAATACATCAATTCAATATGCTAATGAGGGACAAATGCTTGTAAAACAAACGGTAGATGGAATGGGATCTATTCGTCATTCTGTAGAACAGTCAGATGAAGTCATTAAGCAGTTGTATCAACGTTCCACAAAAATCGGTGCCATCTTAGAAATGATCAGTACTATTGCAGAACAGACGAATTTATTGGCTATTAATGCAGGGATTGAAGCAGCCCGAGCAGGGGATCATGGACGAGGATTTGCTGTTGTGGCAAACGAGGTTAAAAAACTGGCAGAACAATCTGCACATTCTACAATTGAAATTCGCCAAATTGTCCAACATATTCAAAGTGATACGAAGGAATCCGTTGATATGATCGGCGGAGTAACAGCGAAAGTAGAAGCTGGCATGGAGTTAGCAGCTGAAACAGAAGCAAAGTTCAACCTTATATTTGGCACTATTGATACCATTTCTGCTCAAATTCAACAACTGACTTCTGTCTCGCAACAAATGGTTTCTCAATCACAAGGTCTTATGCAAGCTATTGAAAATATTGCAAATATCGCAAGTTCAAATGCTGAAAATGCTGCAAATGTCAGTGCCGCTTCAGAGGAAACATTAGCTTCTATGGAAGATATTGTATCCACATCCACTTCCTTAAATAAGATGGCAGAAGCTTTACGCTCAATTCTCGACCAGTTTATGTATGAGAAGAAAACGGATCAAACGGAAAAGACGAGGTATAGAAAAAGTGAGACTTCTTCAGATGTTGATACTAACGACTCGAAAAAAATCACTAGATAGCAAAGTGTAGCCACCGTTTTGTATCCTAATAAAAAAACGAACCCTCTGAAAACAGAAGGTTCGTTTTTTAAAAATTAATTATAGAGGCGGCATATACAAATCTGAAGTTCCTGGTTTGACTAAACCTTCTAGTTCCAGGGCTAAAACCCATTGGTACATCTCTTCAGAAGTCATATAACTTATTACCTATGTCGTTACATGATGAAGTTTGTAAGATTTTGAAGCGTAAAAATTTATAAAATTTTATAGGAAGTGGCAGGAGATAACCCAAATAGATCGTATATTTATATAGTGTGAAAATTTAGATATTTAAATGATTGTCCAAAAAGTTAGGGGTACTAAAAATTGAACACAATAATTGAGATAAACACACCATATGCCGTCTCTCATTTGCTAGAAAGATTATCTGCTGACCCGCTGCATGTTGTCGATCGTATCAATCATGAGGTTAAAGTTCCGATTTATACTGAAAACAAAGTCGTGTCTGTTTCTTTTGTGCAAAACAACAATGGGGTAACGAGAATTACCATAATCGGTGATGTTCAAGATGAGGAAAAGGTTCTTGAAAAATTGAAGCAGATCTTTTTATGGGATGTCGATTTACAAGACATAACCGAACATTTTAAACATACGAAACTAGCACCTTTATTTGATATATTTTACGGTACACCTATCGTTTGTGATTTTGATCTATATGGTTGTTTAATGAAAACAATTATTCATCAACAGTTGAATATGAAGTTTGCCCATGAACTTACTTCTCGGTTTGTCAAAACGTTTGGGTTTGAAGTGGATGGAGTTCCTTTCTATCCTGAACCTGCAGTTGTTAGCAGGCTAGAGGTAGATCAGCTGCGCCAGTTACAATTTAGTCAACGAAAAGCCGAGTATGTTATAGATACATCTAAGAAAATAGCAAACGGTGAATTGGATTTAGAAGCCCTTCGTTGCGAAGGCAATGAAGAGATTATTGAGAAGTTAGTAAAAATACGTGGGATCGGTAAGTGGACAGCCGAAAACTTCCTATTATTTGGGTTAGGACGTCCTAATCTATTACCTGCTGCCGATATTGGAATTCAAAATGCACTAAAACGATTGTATGATTTAGAAACGAAACCGAAACTAGATAAGATATTAGAACTGGCAACGGAATGGGAGCCGTATTCAAGCTATGCAAGTCTTTATTTATGGCTGAGTACTGAGCGTCCACAATTGGTAGAGAAAATTTACCAAAAAGTAGAATGATACCATACCCTCGAACATAAAAATGTAAAGTGTGCAAAAACTAGAAGTAAAACATTTAGTTTGACTCTAGTTTTATATAAATAGTAAGCGCTTACAAAAAGCCTGCTGATTACAACTTCATTAGTTTATTAGTGATTACTAGTTTAGAAAATAAAGCTACTAGAAGCAGCCTAATCTTAGAAACAATTCTTTCATATGTGTAATCCGGCTTTAGCCGAAATTATAAATATTATAGGTTATTTTAGGAGGCGTTATTTATGATGAATGTACCATTAAACATTTCTTCTATGATGGAAAGAGCAGAAAAGTATTTTCCGAAAAAAGAAGTCATCACGAGAACACCAGCAGGGAACAAACGACTGACGTACAGTGAAATTGGTCAAAGAACAAGACGATTATCAAGTGCGTTACAGAAGTTAGGTGTAGAACAAGGTGACCGAGTAGGGACATTTGCATGGAACTCTAATCGTCATTTAGAAGCGTATTTTGGTATTCCAGGAATAGGGGCTGTGCTACATACGATTAATATTCGTTTAGCTCCAGAGCATATTTCTTACATTGTAAATCATGCTGAAGATAAAGTACTTCTAATAGATAGTGACCTACTGCCATTAGTAGAACGAGTGAAAGATAGTTTTAAAACTGTTCAAGCCTATGTTGTAATGACCGATGGAGAGTTACCGGAAACGAGTTTATCTCCAGTGTATTCGTATGAGGAATTATTAGCTGAGGGAGATCCAGAGTTTGAGTTTGTGAAAGATATTGATGAAAATTCTCCAGCAGGTATTTGTTATACATCAGCAACAACAGGAAATCCAAAAGGGGTCGTATATAGTCATCGTGGTATTTTTCTCCACAGTATGGCACTAGGAATGGTAGATACAGGAGGTCTGTCTGAGTCAGATCGTTGTATGGCTGTCGTTCCTATGTTCCACGCTAATGCTTGGGGAATGCCTTTTATCGCTACTTGGCTAGGTTCGACTCAAGTGATGCCAGGTGCACAGTTTACTCCGAAAGTTCTAGCAGAGCTTATAGAGAGTGAAAAAATAACAGTAACCGCAGGTGTTCCAACAATTTGGCTCGGTCTCCTTAAGGAGCTTGAGACGGGTGAATACGATACGAGCAGCTTAAGAGCAGTTCTTTGCGGTGGTTCAGCAGCACCTCCTTCTATGATTAAGGCGTTTGAAGTGAAGTACGGAATTCCGTTCTTACATGCCTATGGAATGACGGAAACGAGCCCGCTCGTCAGCGTTTCTAGGTTAAAAAGCTATGAAACGGATTTACCGGAAGAAGAAAAGTTATCTATTCGTGCAAAACAAGGTCTTGTCGTGCCAGGACTTGAGGTAAAAATCGTCGGTAAAGACGGTGAAGTGAAAATGGATGGAGAAGAGATGGGTGAACTTCTCATTCGTGGACCTTGGATTGCCAGCGAGTATTACAACGATGAAAGAACTAAAGATGCCTTTTATGACGGATGGCTCCATACAGGTGATGTAGCAACAATGGATGAAGAAGGGGTCATCAAGCTCGTTGACCGTACAAAGGATTTAATTAAAAGTGGTGGAGAGTGGATCTCTTCTGTAGATTTAGAAAATGGTATTATGGCGCATGAAGCTGTATTTGAAGCAGCAGTTATTGCGATCCCACACCAAGAATGGCAAGAGCGACCGCTAGCATGCGTTGTTCTTCATGACCAATTCAAAGATAAAGTTTCTAAAGATGATATTATGGACTTCTTACGTCCGCAATTTGCCAAATGGTGGTTGCCAGACGATGTGGTCTTCTTAGATGAAATTCCAAAGACTTCAGTTGGTAAATTCCTAAAAAGAGCATTGCGTGATCAGCTGAAAGAACATTATCAAATTCAATAAGACTGTAAAAATAAGCATCTAAATAGAAAAAAATCGGACATAAACCGTTCACGGAGCCAAGCATTTGCTTGGCTCTTAGTGGTTTGCGAAAAAATAACTAATTTATTTATTTACCATTTGTGTACAATTGGTAAAATAAAAGTAAGGGTTTGTAAAATTATCCAACCCAAAACTTTGGATCATGGAGTGTGTTTAGTTGATAGCGGTCTATGTTTATTTAGGAGTATTAGTCTTACTATTAATTGGAGAATTTATAAAGTCAATCAGTTTGAATAAAAATAACGGGGTATTTGTTCAATCGAAGTTTTCCATATGGCTGTCGATCCTGCCTACGTTACTCATTTTTCCTCTACAAGAAGGGCTGGATGATCGGTTTCTTTTAACACTATATATTGTAGTTATTGGCGTTTCACTTTTGATTCTATTAGCAAATCTAGCCAACATTGGATATATCACAATATATAAGTCAACCGGGCATCGAACAGCAGATGTCATTCGCTGCGTTTTACAAAAACACCATATAAGTTTCACCGAAAAAGAATATCTGGTCGATTACTGTGAAATTACATTTATATTACCAGACAATCAATTAAGAATTTGTGTAGAGTGGACGGAATCAGAAAGTGTTTTTACAACGGTAAAGGTCCGTTTTAAAAAAGCTTGGAGATATCCGGAAGCTGAAGTTTTAAGAGAAGATATTGTTGAACAGTTACGTTCAGACTTAGGGGAGCGATCCTTTTCAACAAGAGTATGGCTTCAAATTGCTGGGGTAGCCACGGGTTTAACGGCGTTAATGGCGTTTATAATTCTAGTTAATTAAACGTTTATTTAATAGACTTTGAAAGAAATTTCTAAAATAATTTGTAAAATGACTCATAGAAATTGAAAATTGCACATAATAACAGGAAAATCTTTAATAAAGAGGGATTAGTAATGTTACTATCAAACGGTGTAATTAACACAATTTCAGTATCGGCTGCTTTAATATCCATGATCCTTGTGTTGCTCCTGCAATGGAATATTGAAAAGGAAACGAAAGAACGGAAGCTTTCACTATTCTTTCATTGTATTAATGCCCTCGTCATGCTTATGTTTTATAGTACGTCTCAATTAGCATTATATGGATCGGTTTCAACATACAGTGATCACGGTGGATTTGCTCGTGTTTTATTGGAGGCGCTCGTTTTCCCAATTCCATTTATTGCGATTACTTATGTTCTAGCAGCTGTCACGTATCGTAATTATGTTCGCCCCTATGTAAAAGTAAAGGGATCAAACTTGGTTGTGTTAAAACGTAGGCGAAGATGGCGGATATAAATAGATATCTTTGGTTCTCAGCGTAATACAGAAAATTTTTTAAAGTACACGACGAAAGACGAAAGTATACTCTTCACAGCAGTAAAATAAAAACGCAGCAGTTCTTGAACTGCACCTCAATTGTTAGGAACTCACTGACAGTTAGAGGTGCAGTTTTTTTTTGGGGCCACTGTCCGCTTAAGAAGGGGAGTTGCTGCACTTTTCTGGATTTAATATAGTGCCTAAAAAACAATTGACACATTTGTATATACAAGTTACTATTTCAGTATAGAAATCTTGTATATACAAGTTTTATGAAAGCGTATTTTTGGGTGATTTATCCATTACATAAAGTACCTCAAAACTAGAATAAGATACTGTTGTAGTGAAACATTAAATGGTAGGAATAATAGGATAGATCCTCATTTTTAAGTTCGAAATGAAAACGATATCAAACTAAAGGAGAGTTGGTTATGGCCGATGTTAACAGACAAGCCGTCGAAGAAATAATTGAAGCCATTGGTGGAAAAGAAAACATTGCTTCTGCCAGTCATTGTGTAACCCGTTTACGATTTGCGTTAAACGACGAAAATAAAGTCGATCAAGAAAAGTTAAGTAATATTGATATGGTAAAAGGTTCTTTTGCAACGAACGGCCAATTTCAAGTTATTATTGGACAAGGTCTTGTAGACAAAGTGTATAAAGAGCTTGTCAATATAACGGGAATTGGAGAAGCGTCAAAGGATGATACGAAAACTGCCGCGGAGAAAAACCTAAATCCGCTTCAACGTGCAATTAAAATGTTAGCTGATATTTTTATTCCGATTCTACCGGCGATTGTTACAGCTGGTTTATTGATGGGGGTAAACAACGTTTTAACGGCTCCAGACATTTTTTATCCTGGTCAAGGAATTGTAGATGTTCATGAACAGTGGGCCGATTTTGCTGGAATTATTAACTTAATTGCCAATACCGCCTTCGTTTTTCTCCCAGGTTTGATTGGTTGGTCAGCTGTAAAACGATTCGGTGGTAATCCATTACTCGGTATTGTTCTAGGGTTAATGCTCGTTCACCCTGATTTATTGAATGCATGGGCATACGGGGCAGCTTTAGAAGCTGGGGAAATTCCGTACTGGAACTTATTTGGATTAGAAATTGCGAAGTTAGGTTATCAAGGGCAGGTACTTCCGATACTTGTTGCATCCTATGTGTTAGCCAAAATGGAATTAGCATTAAACAAACGGGTGCCTGATACAATCAAACTTTTAGTCGTGGCACCTGTTGCCTTGCTTGTTACTGGTTTTATTGCATTCGTTGCGATTGGACCTGTTACTTTTACAATTGGTAACTGGATTACAGATGTTTTTGTTTGGACTTTTGGTAACTTTGCAGCCATTGGTGGTTTACTCTACGGAGCAATTTACGCACCGCTTGTTATTACAGGTATGCACCATACGTTCTTAGCCGTTGATTTACAGTTAATCGGCAGCATTGGCGGAACATTCTTATGGCCAATTGTTGCTCTTTCTAATATCGCACAAGGTTCAGCAGCATTAGCGATGTACTTTGCAACAAAAGAAGATAAATTAAAAGGGTTATCATTATCATCATCTATATCAGCATACTTAGGTATTACCGAACCGGCGATGTTTGGGGTTAATTTACGATTTAGATATCCATTCATCTGCGCAATTATCGGTGCCGCAACAGCAGGTATGTTTATTACGATTAGTAACGTTATGGCTCCATCTATCGGTGTTGGTGGTCTACCTGCATTTTTCTCTATTGTTGCTGATAAGTGGGTTCCTTTCTTTATTGGTATGGGAATTGCGATCATCATTCCATTTACATTAACTTATCTGTTTGCTAAATATAAAAAATTACAGTAATAGGGTCTTAGAAAACGAGGGAAATCCTCGTTTCACCATTCTCTAGATACAAAAAAATACCATTGGTTTGCCACTCTGCAGCCAATGGTATTTTTCAACATATGAGCGATTTTAGACAGACAAGATGAAGTTTAGCGCTTACGCAGAAGTTAAGGTGGTGGAGGTTAGCGATGAAAAAAGCATGGTGGAAAGAAAGTGTCGTTTATCAAGTGTATCCTCGAAGCTTCATGGATTCGAATGGTGATGGAATCGGCGATCTTCAAGGAATGATTTCGAAGCTTGATTATTTAAAAGAACTTGGCATTGATGTGATTTGGCTCTCACCTGTATATCGGTCACCAAATGATGATAATGGGTATGATATTAGCGATTATCAAGACATTATGGATGAATTTGGAACGATGAAAGATTGGGAACAACTTTTAGAAGAAGTACATAATCGTGGGATGAAATTAATTATGGACCTTGTTGTTAATCATAGTTCAGATGAGCATCAATGGTTTGTTGAAGCAAGGTCTTCAAAAGCGAATAACTATCGAGATTATTATATATGGAGATCTGGAAAAGATGGAAAGGAACCGAATAATTGGGGTTCCAACTTTGGTGGTTCGGCTTGGGAATATGATGAACAGACAGATGAATATTTTTTACACCTTTTTTCTAAAAAACAGCCGGATTTGAATTGGGGAAACCCTGCGTTGCGACAAGATGTTTATCAAATGATGACGTGGTGGCTAGATAAAGGAATTGACGGCTTCCGAATGGACGTTATTAACTTTATTAGTAAAGTGGAAGGTTTTCCGGATGACGTAGTAAAACCAGGTAAAAAGTATGCATCAGGTAGTAAATACTATCGAAACGGCCCCAAAATTCACAACTACTTACAAGAAATGAATGAGCAAGTACTCTCGCAGTATGACATCTTGACGGTCGGTGAAATGCCAGGGGTAAGCCCAGAGTTAGCCAAGCTTTATACGGCGGATGATCGACAGGAACTGAATATGGTCTTTCAATTTGAACATATGGGTCTTGATAATGGGCCAAATGGTAAGTGGGATTTAAAAGAACTTAACTTAAAGGATTTAAAGACCAACTTGTCTAAATGGCAAACGGAACTCGAACATAGTGGATGGAACAGCTTATATTTTAACAATCACGATCAGCCTAGGTCCGTTTCTCGATTTGGAGATGACAGGCAATATCACCGTGAATCTGCAACGATGCTTGCCACTTTACTACATTTGATGAAAGGGACGCCTTACATTTACCAAGGAGAAGAATTTGGAATGACGAATGTTTCCTTTTCCTCCATTGATGATTACCGGGATATTGAAACGTTAAATTTTTACGAAGAAGCGAAAGAGCAAGGTCAGACGGAAGAGCAAATCATGGCTAGTATTTATGCAAAAAGTCGCGACAACGCAAGAACACCGGTTCAGTGGGATGATAGTGCTAACGCGGGTTTTACTTCAGGTGAACCATGGATACAAGTAAATCCTAATTATAAAAAAGTGAATGCTAAGCAAGCGATGGAAGATCCTAATTCAATCTTTCATTTTTATAGAAAATTAATTCAGCTAAGAAAACAACATGAGGTTGTCGTTTACGGGTCATATCATTTGCTTCTTGAAGATCATCCTGCAGTTTTTGCTTACAAACGAACGCTAGGTCATCAAGAGTTATATGTCGTTTGTAACTTTTATGGTGAACCTGCGACAGTCGATCTCGATAAAGTGAGCGGAGGCCAGTTGCTAATCCGTAATTATAAAGAAACAGAAACCAATGAATTAAGGCCATATGAAGCTAGAGTCTATTTAGTAGAAAATCAACATTGAGGATGGTGCAGCAATGAACGAATGGTGGAGAAAATCAACAGTATATCAAATTTATCCTAAAAGCTTTAATGATACGACAGGAAATGGTGTAGGTGATATTCAAGGCATTATTGATAAACTAGATTATTTAAAGAAACTCGGTATTGATGTGGTTTGGCTTACACCAATCTACAAATCGCCACAGATTGATAATGGCTATGATATTAGTGACTATTTTTCAATTCATGAAGAGTACGGAACGATGGAAGATTTTGACCGATTGTTAACGGAAGCTCATAATCGCGACATCAAAATCATTATGGATATTGTCGTTAATCATACATCGACTGAACATGAATGGTTTCAGAAGTCGCAGCAATCGAAGGATAATCCATACCGCGGTTTTTATATTTGGAAAGATCCCGTTGATGGAAAAGAACCAACGAATTGGGTTTCCAAATTTGGTGGTTCAGCGTGGAAGTTAGATGAACAGACAAGTCAATATTATTTACATCTTTTTGATGTAACTCAAGCTGATCTCAACTGGGAAAACGAAGAAGTGCGTAAACAAGTTTATGACATGATGCACTTCTGGTTTAAAAAAGGTGTAGACGGGTTCCGCTTAGATGTTATTAACTTAATTTCAAAGGACCAACGTTTTCCGAATGATGATGGATCTGTACCCCCAGGAGATGGACGTAAATTTTACACAGATGGACCACGAGTTCATGAATTTATGAAAGAAATGAATAGCGAAGTGTTTTCGAAATATGACAGTATGACCGTTGGTGAAATGTCTTCAACGACAATTGATCACTGTATTCAATATACAAACCCGGATAGTAAAGAGTTAAGTATGACATTCAACTTTCATCATTTAAAAGTCGATTATCCAAACGGAGAAAAATGGGCAATCGGTGATATGGACTTCCATGCGCTAAAGGACATTCTCTCGAAATGGCAAGTGGACATGCATAAAGGCGGCGGCTGGAATGCACTGTTCTGGTGTAATCATGATCAGCCTCGTGTCGTCACTCGGTATGGAAATGATGAAAAATATCATAATGAATCAGCGAAAATGCTGGCGACAACGATCCATATGATGCAAGGTACACCTTACATTTACCAAGGTGAAGAGTTTGGTATGACGGACCCTAAGTTTGATAGCATCAAGGATTACCGTGATGTTGAAACATTAAACTATTATGAAATCATGAAGCAAAAAGGTATAAGAGAAGAGGAAATCATGGAAATTATTAAGCGAAAATCCCGTGATAACTCAAGAACTCCAGTTCAATGGAACGAAGAAAAAAATGCAGGGTTTACGACAGCGACTCCTTGGATCGATGTAGCTAGCAATTATAAAGAAATAAATGCAAAAAAAGCAGTGCAAGATGATAATTCAATTTTTTATCATTATCAAAAATTAATCCAATTACGAAAAGAATATGACATAATTACGCATGGAGATTATGAGTTGTTAGACCGCGATCATAACGAAATTTTTGCTTATGTTCGATCTTCTAATGATGAGAAGCTTCTTGTCATAAATAACTTCTATGATAACGAAGTGGCGTATGAACTGCCGTCATCTATTGAAGTGAATTCCTTTAATTGTGAACTGCTCATCTCGAATTATAATGAAGTTGCACCAATAGCAAACTCCATGACCATTCGCCCTTACGAATCGGTCGTTTATCACCTTATTAAAAAGTGATACAATTGTAATTGGTGATATTTGTGAAAAATAAATACGTGAAAATATACGAAGAACTGTCAAAAAAAATTGAAGAAGGAGACTATCCGGTCAATAGTCTTCTTCCTTCAGAAAATGAACTAGTCGAGCTATATGAGACATCGCGGGAAACGATCCGTAAAGCGTTAAAATTACTTTCTGAGCATGGGTATATCCAAAAAGTACAAGGTAAAGGGTCAATTGTGCTGGATGTCCAGAAGTTGAATTTCCCGATTTCAGGGCTTGTCAGCTTCAAGGAATTGGCGAAAAAAATGGGCGGTCGTGCAAGTACGATCGTAGAAGAGTTTACTGAAATAAACTTAGATGCTTTTTTAAAGGATCAATTGAAGGCGGCCGATGAAGATAAGGTTTGGAAGGTACTTCGTGTACGAGAAATCGCAAAAGAGAAGATCATTTTAGACAAAGACTATTTATTAAAAAAATATGTCCCTAACCTCACACGGTCAATTTGTGAAAACTCGATTTATGAGTACATTGAAAACGACCTAGGTTTAACGATTAGCTTTGCTAAAAAGGAAATTACGGTTGAAGAACCGACCGAAGAAGATCGACGTTATCTTGATCTGGACGGATTTGTTAATATCGTTGTTGTTAAAAACTTTGTATATTTAGATGATGCGAGTTTATTTCAATATACGGAGTCCCGTCACAGACCGGATAAATTTCGATTCGTCGATTTTGCCAGAAGAAAAATTAATTAAAAGGTGAAACGTGCACTCCTGCTTCTTTCTAATTATTTAGTTAGAAGTGGGGGTGTTTTTGTTTTTCAGCGGGTAATGATTGGTTGAATTAGCAAGTAGTCTATAGCGTAAAGAGGAATTTTTTTCATGGGTGCAATTTCTGAAATGATGAAAATAGCGAAACTAAATCAGTCGTTGTTCGTATATATTTGAATAACTACATAAGAAGAGGTGACGACATTGAATAGGCTTAGACCGTTAGTACTTTTATCGATCGTTTCTGTTATTTTTCTAATCATCTATTATTCTGTTAATACAGAACCCGTTTATCCGGTTCAAACCGTTACTAAAGAAGACATAACCGAGTCGATTGAACAGCTTACTAAACAATTTGACCTGAATACGGACATTAAATCAAAGGCGCCAACATATGAAACAAGGGCCAACGAAAGTATCGGTCAATATATTGCTAAACAGAAATGGACAAATGAAGAAATTGAAAATTTGGCAGGTGAAATACCGATCTATACGATTTCTGTGCTAGTTGACATGGATCATTTTGAAGTCGATCCTTTCACAGCCGAAGTGGTTCGTGCCAGTAGTATCTACTACGAGATTAATAGTGAACAAGAAGTGAGTGACTTTATTGAGAAGATATTTGGAGTGGGCTTTGAAAAAGTAGATGAGGAGCAAACCTTTTTTGGTGAGGTTGAGCAGGTTTATAGCCGTGGTGAAGTAATGGGAGACATCGAGGAAAAGCTAAGTATTACTCTTACCGATCATGCAATTATTGGATTTCATAAGTATGGTGAAGTTCGTGATTTTCAGCTATCGACGGAATTATTTAACATTTGGGAACTGATCTTAGTCTTTATTTTTATGGTTACGATAGTCATCATTGCGATTGTTGCAACTGTTCAACTAATTAAAAGGTTGAACAAAAACGAAATAGAAACCTTTTTAGGCCCTATTCTTATTTCTCTTTTAGCCGGGGTGGGATGGTTTTTTGGACTCTATTTAGCAATGGGTACAGTCGATATTTTTAGTTTACTATTTACAGGTGTTCTCACATATACGACGTTTATCATCCTTCTGATAACGGCGAAGAAAGCAGACTACGTGCAGCCGTTCAGCCAAATAGCCATCAAGCTTCAACCTGCCGTCTGGAATGGATTTTTACTGATGCTCGTCTCAACGGTTTTAGTAACCATTTTTTATGGGATCTGGGCACAGTTTGGGGCATGGACGTCACCCGTTATGGATTACTCCATATTTCTAAATACACCGCTATGGGCACTGCCTGTGTTTGCTCTTTCATTAGGAATTTGTGCATCGATCAGTGAAGAGACCATTTTCAGGCGGTATTTAATACCTGCCTTTGACCGTTGGGGTGTCATTTTCTCAGTGATAGCGACCTCTTTTTTATGGGGGATTGGTCATATGGGATATCATATGGTCCCGTGGCATATTCGTATATTTGAGTTTATGATTATTGTCGGACCATTCTTCTACTTTGTGTATAAAAGGTATGGATTTGTTACAGCGATCTTCTGTCATTACTTTTACAATAGCTTATTCGGTTCGATCTTTCTCATATCGATCTATTGGCCGGTTGGTGTATTGTCAGTTGTTTTAACGTTAGTTCCATTTCTTGTCTTTTTGAAACGATCACCTGAAGAAAGAGGTAGTTTGTTGTTCCGGTCGGTGAGCTAGATAAGTTTTTGAGAGTATTAGTAAGTGAGTTTACCCCCAAAAAGAGATAGCAGTTAATTGAACGATGAAGAAGAAACCTGTATTTATGGATTGCAATATTACTATCTCTGAAATGTGGTAAAAAGGGATCTGAGTTGAGTATAGACTAAAATATTCCTAAAACTAGTCCACTTTATGGATTAGAGCAAACCTACTTTCCCTAATACGTAAAGTTAATGAAGAAGAGAACGAACTGTATTTTTCGTTCTCTTCTTTTTTAGCGCATATTATTTTGATTTCTCTGCCTGCAAATAACGCTTATCTTTCATGAACAGTCGCCAGAAGATGTAAAAAGCAGGTACTAAGATAGCTAAACCAATCCCGTATCCAATTAATAATGAGTAGAACATTGTCTCATTGGTGAACGCATCAAAAATAGTTAAGTCCGGATATAAAATATAAGGCATATGAGCCATTCCGTAGGCAAAGCTTGCTAAACCAAATTGAGTTACGATAGCAAGCACGGCCACACGAGGTTGTCCGATATCGACTTTCTTTGATGGCCACCATAGTGCACTGTAACCTAGGGCAAAAGCAATTAACGATAGTGCAAAAAGCTCCCATTCTCTTGCCATATTGTCTACCATCCATGGTGCCTCAGGTATCAGTGTCAAAGTAGCTGCGACAGCAAAGCACAACGTAATCGGACCAAGTATGATCGCATTTCTCCGATACACATGATAAGTACTTTCTGAATTCGCTTCCCGTGCATAGTCGCTTAATAAGAGCGAAGAGAGAAATAATTCTGTACTTAAACCAAATCCTAGATGAGCGTATAGAGTAGGGCTCGTTAGTAACTCGTTATATAGTATATATTGGCGCGTTCCAACGGTTTCAACAAAACCGCCAATGGCGATAGGAAGCATACTGACCATTAAAGCAGGGATTAAAAGACCTGTAATTCCAGAAATGACGGTCAACATTTTCGTATACTTTTGGACGGTATACGAGTAGACCATAAAGGCACTACGGATCGTTAACAAAAGCAAAACAAAGCTTACAGGAACAATCATTATTGTACCTAGTGAAAATGCCGCACCTGGAAAAAAGCCAACGAGAGCAACGACTAATAAGACGAGAAAAACATTCGTTACTTCCCAAGACGGAGAAAGATACCGATTGGCGATACTTGAAGCTTTCGTATCTTTTCGTCCGTAATAATACATCGCCCAAAATCCAGCTCCAAAATCAATAGATCCCCCAATAGAGTAGACAAATAAAAACACCCAAATGATTACAATTGCAATATATGCTTCATTCAAGGAACATTCCCTCCTTAAGGAGTCGCTTCGACTTCGAGATCTTTAGAGACAGGATTTCGCTTAAAGTAGAAGTTCATCACTAAATACGTTAAGACAAGGAGCATGACGTAAAGTGTGATAAATAAGAAAAACAACATGCCGAGATTTCCAGATTGTGTAGCGGCATCAGCCGTAAGCATCACTTGATGTATGGTCCACGGTTGTCTAGCGGTACAACTAAAAATCCACCCGGTTTCAATGCCAATCATCGCAAGTGGACCACCGGCAATGACCGGAACTAAAACCCAAGCAGGAAAGGGCTTATCCTTCCTAAATATTCGGTAAGCTAAAGCGAGGAAAGATATACCGATCAACATCGTGCCAATTCCGACCATTATATTAAAAAGAGTATGAACAAATAATGGGGGCCACTCTTCTTCAGGAAAGTCATAAAGACCTACTACAACGCCATCTGTTGACCCTGTAGCTAACCAGCTGAGCATACCTGGAATTTCAATTCCACCGACCACACGCCCAGCTTCAGGGTCAGGTTCACCAAAAATCGCGAGTGGAGCATTGGATTGAGTTTCAAATAGTCCTTCGGCAGCTGCTAGTTTTACCGGTAAATAATTATGAAGCATAACGGCAACGTCGTGACCATTAACTGAAGTATAAACAGACGTAATTGCAGCAACGATTAAAGAAAGAATCATGCCTTTTCGGTGATACATACGTTCACGGTCGGATAACCCCCCGCGAATGAGGCGATAGGCAGCTACGGCAGCGATAGCAAAAGCACCAGCTAGATAAGCCGTGCTCACTACATGTAACGCTGTCACATAAATACTCGGGTTAAAAACAGCTTCCCAAGGTCTAACGTTCACAACTTGACCACCGACGATATCAAAGCCACGTGGGGTATTCATCCAGGCATGAGCGTCCGTAATTAGTACGGCAGATGCCGTAGCACCAAAAGCTACAAAAAATACACTGATAAGACGCATTGTACTTGACAGTCGGTCAGCCGCATAAATATAAATCGATAAAAATACAGCTTCAATAAAAAAAGCAAAGATCTCGACTTGGAAAGGCAGGGCAATGACTTGACCGACCATCTCCATAAAACCAGGCCACAACAATGAGAGCATAACACCAACAATGGTTCCAGACGGAATAGCAACACCTAATAAAATTGCTACACCCTTTGTCCATCGTTTAGCCAATAGTCCATAATCATTGTCTTTCGTTATCGCACGAACAATTTCTGCGATTAAAATCATTAGTGTAATTCCAACACCAAGTGTTGCAAAAATAATGTGAAAAGCCATAGACGAACCAAAAAGCATCCTTGCCAGTAATACGTTATCCATTGATTTTCTCCCTTTCCATATAATTACCATAAATAAAGACTTTTCCAACCCTTTTTACTATTTGTTAGAAAATGTAATAATATGCGAACGAAATGGATTGCTAGATTATTCTACAATAGTGAAGTTTTTTTATATGATGAGGGAAGATAACATTTACTCAATGAAAAGAAAGGGGATGCATTCAGTTATATAAGAGAAAATACAAAATGAATTAAAATAAACAATTATATGAAAATTGTAAAATAAATAATGAATGGTCATTCATTCTGTGGTAAACTTTGAGTAGTTAAAGCAAAGGAGCGAATGAAAATGGCAGTAAAAGAAACATTAGAAACTTTAAAAGAAAAAATGAACAGTAATCCTGAAGGAATCCAAGGGCTAAATACAACGTATCAGTTTGATTTAACAGGTACTGATGAAGGGATCTATCAAATTAAATTTGAAGATGGACAAGTAGAATATGTTTTAGGTGAAACTTACGAGCCAAAATGTACACTGGCGTTATCAGATGCTAACTTTTTAAAGCTAGTAGCTGGTAAGTTAAATCCAACAATGGCTTTTATGGGTGGTAAGTTAAAAATCAAAGGTGAAATGGGATTAGCATTAAAATTACAAAACGTTTTAAAAAGCTATCAATAATAGTAAGAACAGGGGACCGCATTAGCGGTCCCCTGTTTCTGTTAAGAGCAACTATTTTCAGTTTGATTTTCTCCCTGTAGTTACGAGATCAAACTCTTTTGCTTTTCTTTCTTCAATACGCTTTTCTATTTTATTTAATGCGTCCTGATCCTGAAGTAGTTGTTTTTTGTTTTCAAGAACTAACTCTTCAAATGATGGTGCGTGTTTTCTCATCTCTCATCATACCTTTATATTTTATTATAGGTACATCCTATATACATCTATTGTAATCTTTATTTATGAAAAGAGTATCAATAAATTGTTACAATTTTTTAAATAATTATTTTTTTCTGGTGAAGTTTGTAAGAAGAGGTGAAATGTACCTTTCGTATAGAGCAAGCTGTCAATTCATATTTATAAAAGATGAATAAAGGGAAAGCAGGGGGGCGCATAATGAACCACTATGAAAACTGGTATAGGAGCACTGCTGCTGCAACAATTATAGAACAGTTACTAACAAGGGAGAGTACATCGATTATTACTTATGATTATTTAATGGTTATTGCTGAAAGAGAAGAAAGCAAGGAATTACTAAGACAAGTTATTCAGGTCCGGCGAAGAAGTGATGAGCAACTCAAATGGGTGTATTTTCAATTAACAGGACAAATGGTCGCGGTCGATCAAGATGTATTTGAAAGACCAGATACTTACCTAGGAGGAATTGCAAAAAAGGTTGAACGACAAGACCGAAGATTAACAAGTTTAAGACGGTTGCATTCGGAATTAACAAGGAATAGATTCCAAACTGTCGTTGAAAATATTATCCTAGTAGAAGATTGGGTCTACGAAGTACTTCAGTACTTAGATAGATAAAAATAGTTTCAAACTTTTATCCACAAGTTTATCCACAATTAAACTATCTGTGTTAATTAGTAAAAAGTATATATTTATAAGTTGCTAACATTGTTCACAATCTGTGGATAAGTAATGTGGAAAAGTGCAAAAAAATTATTTTAAAACTGTAAGCGATTACATTTTAAAAAGAGGTTTACAAACATTAAATACGTTGATAGAATATTCATAAATTTAAAACGATTTAAAGCGTTACAGTACAAAGAGAAAAGTTGTAACTGATGTCATGAGATTGTTGTTATTGGAGAACAGGTAGAAACCTTATGTATGGTTTTAATTATCAGAATATTCATTTAATTTTTTAATTAGGGGGAGTTAATTATGACAGTGACAGTTGAAATGAGAGTATTAGAAGAGATGGAAAAGAAGATTGAAAGATTGACTATGGAGATCCAAGAATTACGAAAAGTTGAAAATGGGTTTGAACCATTAGAAACAGATATGTTTTTAACAGAAGTTTATAACTAATTAGTAATAAAGTTTACTGCTATAAGGCTGACTTGAGAGTAAAGTGTCTAGCACCTCAACTACAGATATAGTCGCTACGTATATCGAAGCCCATTATATCGAAAAGTTAGGAGGGAAAAGCACTGTCTAAGTCAGCTTTTTTTCGGTAAACAATTAATTAGAGAAAATTCGAATCAGGGAGAGAATGATATGCTTGAGGGAATACGTATTTTAGACTTTTCGCAGTACTTGCCAGGGCCCTATGCGAGCTTAAGACTTGGAGACATGGGAGCAGAAGTTATAAAAGTCGAGCCGTTAACCGGTGATCCTGCTCGTGCACTCGGAGATAAGCGGGATGGAACGGGATTAATTTTCTTAGCGAACAACCGCAATAAAAAAAGTATTGCGCTCAATCTTAAAGAAGATGAAGGTAAACAAATAGCTCTTGATCTGATGAGAAAATCGGATGTTGTTATTGAGAGCTTTCGACCAGGAGTAATGGAGCGCCTCGGTTTGGATTACCAAGTAGTGAAAAAAGAAAATAAGGATATCATTTACTGTTCTCTCACTGGTTATGGGCAAGATACAGCTTTAAGTCATTTTGGCAGTCATGATATTAACTACATTGCATTAAGTGGATTGCTTAGTCAATTAAAAGATAAGCGATCTGAACCTGTTCACCCCACGATCACGCTTGCTGATTTAGCTGGTGGAATGGCTGCTTCAGAAGCGATCTTAGCTGCGCTTGTTCAACGTTCGATTAAAAAAGAGGGTAGCTATATTGATTTATCCTTAACAGATGTCATGGTTTCCCTAATGAACAATCACGTGCTGATAGCAAGTGAAAAAGGGCGGCAACAAGGGGTTGCGGAGCTAACAGGGGCGATGATTTCTTATCACGTTTATAAAACGAAAGACAATCGTTATATGAGTTTAGGTGCTTTAGAACTTAAGTTTTGGATTAATTTTTGTAATGCAGTGGGCAAGGATGAGTGGGTATCTGCACATATGTCTGAAACAACAGATCAAAATCCGATTTATCGAGAAATGAAAGAGTTGTTTCAATCGTACTCAATGCATGAATGGATGAGCTTTTCACAAAAAGTAGATTGTTGTATGGCACCTGTGCTAGAACCAGGTGAGTTAACATCATCTAAGTATGTAAAGGAACGCCGTTTGATTTTTACTCCTTTCGATGGGTACCCTGAAGTGGCAACTACATATGATAAGGACAATCCCACGTTCCCTGATTTACATCCAGCACCATGTTTAGGGGAACATACAGAAGCCATTTTGAAAGATGTGCTGCAATATCCGAATGACAAGGTCAGTCGATTAAGAAAGAATAAAGTGGTTAAAACGGAAGGAGTTTATCATGGTGTATCTTAAATGTGAGCAAAAAATAACTACCATTACGCTCCCGACTCCTTTTTTAGTAGGTCCGGTGAATGTGTATCTAATTGATGGGAATGAAGCACTTACCCTTGTAGACACTGGACCTAAAACAGAAGAAGGCTGGAATGTGCTGAATCGTGAATTAAAAGCAAGAGGGTATGTACCGAGTGATATTGAGCAAATCATTATCACTCACCATCATCCTGATCATGTTGGTCTATTGGATCGGTTTGAGAATGCAAAAAAGACGGGGCATGCTAAAGTTGTTCCATGGATTGAACAGGATGCTACGTTCTTAAGAAAGAGTAGTGAATTCCTTTCTCAGTTTTATAAGGAACATGGAATGGATGAGAATGTGATATTGGAAATTCATCAACGTAGTTCTAGCTATCGTCAATTTACGAGTAAAGCGAGCGTGAATTATATTGTAGGAAATGGTGATGAAGTGCCTGGTCTTAAAGGTTGGAAAGTACTTGAGACACCGGGGCATGCGCAAACACAAATTATGATTGCGCATGAGGAAGAACAAAAGGCCATTTCAGGGGACCACCTGATTAAGCACATTTCCTCGAATGCGATTATTGAAGCGCCTTATAATGAAGAGGAAGAGCGTTCAAGGTCCTTATTGCAATATCGTGAATCGCTAAAAATGTTAAAAAATTATCAATTAAAAGTGTCTTATTCAGGGCACGGCATCCCAGTTGTTGATATACCATCATTAGTGGACGAACGAATAAAAGAACAAGACCTTCGAGCTGCTCATATTAAGGAACTGATGGGGAGTGAAACACTAACTGCTGTTCAAATGACGCAACGACTATTCCCTAAAATGTATGAAAAACAACCGGAACTAACATTTTCAGAAACATTAGGGCACTTGGATTTGCTTGAAAGTACAGGGCAAGTAAAATGTGTTAATAGTGAAGAAACTATATTTTATAAAGCGAACTGACTGGGTGTTCGTTCAGTAGGTTGTCCTTTTTTCCTGTAACGATTATTGTTAAACTATAGGTATGAAAGTATTTCCAGAGGAGGGGCACCAATGGAGAAAAAACAATGCAATTCAGTTTGCAAAGGTATCATTATCGGAAGTGCTGTGGCTGTGGCTGCATTATTAACGTACCCCAAAACGCGAAAGAAAATCGTTGAAGGTGCTGAAGAAATGAGGCATGCAGCACAAGGTGCTACATCGTATATTAAAGAAAATCGGGAAGAACTCATCGAGAAGATCAGAGATACGAGCACACAAATATCTGATGCATTAAAATCCGTTAGTCATGATGTAAAACAAATATCAGAAAGTGCGCAGCACATTAAAACAAGCTCAATTGAAGTCATTGATGCAGCTCGGGATGCAGTAGAGGATATAAAAAAAATTAAAGAACCGAAAAAAGAAGATCCGTTCGAAGGAATATAATTCCTCAAAAAGATGAGCATATCTTGACGAAGTTGTGACATCATAATTAGTGAGGAAGGCAATAGCATTCCTCGAAAAAGTTTTTCACCAAAGCTGAAGGAAATAACGATTGTTGATCAGTACCTCAAGAGGTGGTTGCGTTGAACAGTTATGCAGAAAGTGTAATTTGTTAGTAACTTCTTTGAAAGAGGTGTCTATGAAGGACAAATATCGTTACGGCCCCAGAAGCATTTCATGGTGAATATTGTAAAAAGGTGACCTGTACGGGTCACCTTTTTACGTTGTAGTATTGATGTTTTTTTAAGGCTCTACAAGCAAAGTGTGAAGCGAAACCGGTCCAAAAGCAACAGGTACACGAAAAGAGCCTTTTTAATGATTATTGATACTTTTGTGTATTGGTCTAAACGGATATTGATTATAAAGAGCTCAAAAAAATAAAAAAACATGTGCATACTTTTTTGTGAGTCGGACATCATAATAAACGAGGACGGCGGTTAGCTATCCTCAACCAACAAGTCCACATCCAAGAAGATTAAAATTACGGTTTAACATTTTGTCAGTACAACCTCAGAGGTGAATTGCGTTGAACAATTATGCGGAAAGTGTAATTTGTTAATACAACAAGTTCGTTGAAAGAGGTGTCTATGAAGGACAATAATCGTTACGGCCCCAGAGTGTAATTTTTTGAATTAACGATGTGGTACTTGAAAGGGAAGGTGGCCACTTTCGTTGGCCGCCTTCTTTTTTTTAAAAAGGAGAGGTGTTAACGATGAGTAACAAAAAACACAATAAAAAGAATAAAAATAATACAAGTCATAAACATTCAAACAATCATAAAACGAGTAGTTCAGCTAATAAATCAAACGGGTATCATTAAATTCTTGAGAAGCACTGAAAAAGTGCTTCTTTTTTTAGTTTGATTAGGAATATAAATGGTAATAGGGTTATATATCTTGTCCTAAAGGGGGAATTTTTTTGGCTTTCTCAAAACGAATAAAGGAATTAAGGGTGTCCCAGTGTGACAAAGGTGTATTAACCATTTATTTAAACACACTGCGTAACGGTCATGATGATTGGAAGCTGCAATTAAAGAATGGTTTGAAGAAATTAGAGCAATATGTAATGGCAAGGAAAGACACAGAGGAATTAAAGAATTTTCGGGATGTAAAAAAGAAAGTAACAAAACAACTGATGGAAAGTCAACATGATATGCAAAAAGCTGTAGTGATCTTTGCTTCACTGGATCAAAAAATATGGGAATTCCACCATCTGCAGCTTACTGTAGAAAATAGTTTCTGCTGGGAACAAGAACCGATGCTTGAACAACTAGAGGCTATACAACAGCAGTATCCTGCAAGTGGCGTATTGTTATTGCAACAAATGGATTTGCTAGCTTTAGACACACGTCTTGGAGAAGTAACGCAACAAATACACTACACACTAAACGTAGAAGATGAAAATTGGAGAAAGTATGAAGGAACGGCTGCTGGAGAACGAGTGGCATCGAGCGCAAATCACAAGGATCAGTATCAAGAAAGGTTAGAAGTTAATCAGCAACGTTGGTTAAGGAAGTTGGCACCGTTAATTGATCGTAAATCCAAAGAGTTTCAGTGGCAGGGAGTTTATATAGTTGGTTCAAAGGAGCTAGCGAAAGAGTTAGGAAAATACTTGCAAACGAAAATTATAAGAGTAGTTCCGAAAAACTTATCTTCATTCCCAAGTCATAAAGTAGTGGGTGAAGTCATCGGATAAAAACTTTTATTTCATCCTCTATTTATATACTTAAATATTGCAGTTTTTAACTGAAATTTATAACTATTTTTCAAGATAACGGCCTCTGGGTCCTCTAAGCTAATAACTTTAAAATTGAAAAAAGGAGGCTGAATGTATAACGTCAGCCTCCTTTTTTAATAATTATGCTGTTGCTGCTTTTTTTACAGTAGCCGGAGCTTTCTCCTTAAAAACAACTCCTAAAATGAAAACAATTAATAATATTCCTCCAACGGCAAAGTAGATGCTTCCCCGCTCCATAACATCAATTAAAATACCACCTGTTAATGGGCCAAGAATACTTCCTAAACCAAAACTTACAGCGGTCATTACATTTCCAGTCGGAAGTAAATTTCTTGGAAGTAAATCTGCTAAATACATTACACCTAGGGAATATAAAGAACCAACTAATGCTCCTGCTATTGTGAAAATGAAGAGAAGCAGTAAATACGACTGCTCTACAAAAATCATACTAAAGAAAGTGAGGGAACCAAGGAATGTAACGGTTAGAAGTATCTTTTTTCGTCCCCATTTATCACTTAGTAAACCAAGAGGGAGTTGAGTGATAAGTCCACCAATAACAAACGCAGGTAAAAGAATCGATACCCATTCTATTGTTAATCCAGATCGTAAAGCATAAACAGGATAATTTCCGTGAATCGATGCCTCGAGAAAGCCGTAACAAAATCCAGGCAATAAAGCAAACCAAGCTAATTTAATCACTTGTTTATAACGACCCCATGTTCCAGTCTGCTTAGCCGTCTCGAGATCATTTTCAGGCCATTCGTTTTTTAGAAAAAGCACAAATCCGTAAGAAAATAAACTAAATGACGCTGCGATAATAAAAGGTAAGTATTCATTAATGGCTAATAACCTTGTCATAAAAGGTCCAGCGCTAAACCCGAGCCCAAATGCTAATCCATATAATGAAATATTTCGGCCTCTTTTATGGATAGGACTTGTCGATGTAATCCAAACTTGTGTTGCAAAGTGAATCATATTATCGCCTATTCCGACAATCATGCGCAAAATAAACCAAAACCAAAAGACTTGCCAAAAAGGAAACAGAAATAATGAAATAATGATTAATATAAGACCGATCGTAATAACAGGCTTATACCCATATTTACGAACAGGTTTTTCAATAAAAGGAGATGCTAAAAGAATACCGATATATAGAGCAGCCGCATTTAACCCATTTAATGAAGATGAAGTACCAGCTTGTTCTAACATAATAGCCAATAAAGGAAGCAACATCCCTTGTGAAAAACCAGCAATTAAAACCATTAAGATTAGAACTGCAAAACGGTAGCCAGGGTGATTCTGCTTATTTTCTATGTTTGTATTCATAAGCGTCCTCCCGAGAAGAAATTTTAAAACTCATACCTTACTTATTGTAATGCCCACCAATAGATATTCAAGAAAAATATTTATAGATGGGTATAATATTTTTAGCATATAAGGTGACGTAAAGTTGAAACCTTTGTACAATTAAACTAATAAATAGGTAAGGGATGTGTAGGGATGGAATTTATAATGAAGGAAAATGGTTTTAAAGCAGAGTTTGAATATGGAACATTACATATTTCAGGGAATGAGGAATTTGGGTTTCGGCCGTATCAATTATTAGTATCTTCAATTGCTGTATGTAGCGGCGGTGTTTTACGTAAAGTATTAGAAAAGAAAAGAATCGTTTATAAAGATGTTAAAGTAACTGCAGACGTAACTAGAAATCCTGAGGAGGCCCAGGAAATTCAAAAGGTTCATATGCATTTTATTATTACAGGTTCTAATATTAGCGAAGAGAAAATAGAAAAATCGTTAGCTGTCACTAGGAAAAATTGTTCTATGGTTCAATCGGTTAAAGATAGTATTGAAATTACTGAATCCTTTGAGATTATCGAAGGATGAGTAAAGTATTTATTGGGACATCGTTAACCATTGGGTCGATCCTGCAGGGGTTAGCGATGTCCCTCTTCTTATTTCCGCATGCTATACCTTCAGGTGGGGCAGCTGGAATTGCAATTTTATTCGAACATGTTTTTTCTATTAAATATGAATTAACTTTATGGACCTTTAATCTTCTCTTGCTTACTATCGCTTATAGGTGGATCGGCTGGTTTAGTGTAGTTAAAACGTTTTACTCAGTGACAGTAACTTCAATTACAATCGGACTGATGAGCTCGTTATCGCTTGGTCCTTTATCTTCTGTATATATGGATATGTTTTTAGGTGCATTAATATTTGGGGTTGGTGTTAGTCTATTATTTATTAGTGGAGCTTCATCAGGTGGAATAGCAATTATTGTGCATGTTCTTCATAAGCAGATCAATGTGATGCCAGGGAAGTTATTATTTCTTTTTAATTCGACTATTTTTCTGTCATTGGCAATTTCAATTGATTGGCTAATATTGCTCTATGCGCTGATAACACAATTTATCTCTGCGAAGATTATTGACCTTTTCTATAAATTGTTTCATTATTATATATTGGATGGACAAGTTGCTGTTTCAAAGTAGTTTTTTGAGGAAGCAGCTTTGAAATTATTTTTATATAATTTATAGTTGACGTAACGACTAATAAGTTATATAATAATTTTTGTCGCTAAGGCGATAACCATTTATCAAATTTGATTTCAAAAAAAGTTTTAAAAAAGACTTGCATTTGAATTTCTGATTTGGTAAGATAAATCTTGTCGCTGCTGAAGCGGCAGTCGAAAAAGTTCTTTGAAAACTGAACAAAAAGCCAAGCGAAATAAATGAGATACATGATATCTCGTCAATGTTTTAAAAAACGTCACGTTTGTGACAGTGAGCTATATCAAACACTTTTATGGAGAGTTTGATCCTGGCTCAGGACGAACGCTGGCGGCGTGCCTAATACATGCAAGTCGAGCGGACTTCATAAGAGCTTGCTCTTATGAAGTTAGCGGCGGA
>NZ_JBLWFS010000010.1:0-143099 GCF_048323755.1 Alkalihalobacterium sp. APHAB7 | reverse complement strand
TACAAGCACTCCTACTCGGAGCAATAACTCGTATTTCATCTCCTGTTTTGAGTTTAGTTGGTGTTAACATAAATAGTTCTCCTCTTAATAAAATTATTTTCTTCTCTTAAAGTAAACTGCTCGTTAGCACAACAAGCGATAGCAGTTGTTACGCTATCGCTCACCTTTAGTTTTAGTGTAATTATTCACATTCATGAATGATCGCATTTTACAAAGTCTTGCTTTAATAATGCATACATAAGTAGATCATCAAATTTTCCGCAAGTAAATTCATAATTTCTTAAGAGGCCTTCTTTTATAAATCCCTTTTTTTCTACTAACTTTTGTGATGAAATATTAGGGGGTTCAATTAATGCTTGTATCCGTTGTAAATTCAAATGATCAAATCCGTATTTAATTACTGCTTCAATCGCCTCACTTGCAATGCCTTTTCCCCAATATTCTTTATTTAACTCAAAACCAACTTCAGAACGGTAATGCTGTGAATCTATGTTTAGAAAACCACAACTGCCAATAACCTTTGATTTCCCTCTTAGGGTAATTCCCCATCTAATTCCAGTTTTCTTTTCATATATTGATTGATACCAAGAAATTTCATCCAATGCATCATCAGTTGATTTAAAAGGTTCTAATCCGTAGTGTTTCATTACATCCGTATCAGACAAATACTCTAAAATACTTTCTGCATCATCCTTGGTTACTTGTCTTAAAATTAATCTATTTGTTTCAATTACAGGAAATACATTTATATCTATCATAATTATCCTCCAAATTCCATCAAACTTTATTTGTGCCAGTTTGGCTTGTACAAATCGGCACATGTTTCGGATGTATTCGATTGGAAATCTCGTTACTGATTTGCTCTTTTATTTCTTAGGTATCATTACGAATGCCCTTCTTAACAGGACTTAGCGTTATCCCTTCTGCGATCAGGGTTTCCTGTAGTTTTTGAGCAAACGCAAGTGCATTTGCTCCATCTCCATGCACACAAATGGTATCCGCTTGAATCGGTACAATCGAACCATTAACCGCTCGTACTGTCCCTTCTTTTACCATCGTTAACACTTGTTCAATCGCTCGATCTGTGTCATGAATTAATGCATTTTCTTGTGTGCGCGGAGTTAATGTCCCATCAGGCTGATACGTTCTGTCTGCAAACACTTCATTTGCTACCGTTAACCCAACCTTCATACCCGCTTTTGTTAATTCTCCTCCCGACAATCCAAACAATACTATGGATGGATCCGTATCATAAACGGCTTGAGCGATCGCTTCAGCCATTACAGCATCCCCAGACGCCATATTAAACAATGCGCCATGAGGCTTTACATGATGTAACGGAACATTATGAAGCTTACAAAAACCTTGCAGCGCACTAATTTGATAGATCACAAAGTTGTAAATATCCTCTCGATCGGTTTGTATGTTACGTCTTCCAAAGCCGAGTAAATCAGGGAACCCAGGATGAGCTCCGATGCTTACCTCATTTTCTTTTGCTAATTTAACTGTTTTTGCCATCACATTATGATCACCGGCATGATAACCACACGCAATATTGGCTGATGTAATATGCTTTAAGATCAGCTCGTCCTGCCCTACGACAAACGAGCCAAAGCTTTCTCCTAAGTCACAATTCAGATCCACCGCTTTCATTTCGATCACCTACACATTTTTTCATTAAAATTTAAAGGTTACTCCCGCTCGCAACCCGCTTAATTCATGTTCTCGCTTCAGATAAAGCTGTTCCGCTTCCAGTACGGTTACTTCTTTAAAACGGACCTTGTCTCCTGGCTTTAGCTGAGCCATAAGTGAAATATCGACAGACACCACTTGAGCCATTCGTGGGTAGCCGCCTGTCGTTTGTCGATCTGCTAATAAAACAATTGGATTTCCGTCAGATGGTACTTGGATCGTTCCTAAAGCAACTGCTTCTGAAATCACCTCAAACGCTTCAGAGAGTTGCAGCGACGGCCCGGAAAGACGATAGCCCATACGATCCGATTGCGGCGTCACGCTGAACGTTTGGTCAAAAAAGGCTTGTCTACTCTCAGAGGTAAACCGTTCAAAATGAGTACCAGGAATTACACGAATCGTATTTACCTTTGTCACTGGAAGAAGAAATTTTGTCGCTACACTCCAGGAAGTCGTCGTAAATGGACCATCACTTGATGTGGACAACTCCTCAATTAACCACGTCGATTGCAGCCTGCCCGTGTTAATAGTCAGCTGATCACCAGATTTTAATGCCCGCCCTTTGTACCCGCCGATCCCTGCACGAAGGTAAGTGCTCCGACTTCCCATGACTTCTTCAATATCGAAACCACCTGCAAACGCCAAATACGCCCGGCACCCGGATACACACGGCCCAAATTGAAGTACACTTCCTTTTCTCACAAGTACCGGTTTATATAAAGGAACAGGCTCTTTTTCAATCGTCGGTGACAAGTTTGCGCCAGTAATTGCAATCAGTACATCTTGTTCAAATTCGATCGTCGGCCCGGTTAAGGTGATTTCAAATGCCGCTTCTCCTTCGTCATTGCCAACGAGTAAATTGGCCATCCGTAGTGCATAGGCGTCCATCGCACCACTCACAATCACACCATATTTTTGAAATCCGACTCTCCCCAAATCCTGTATCGTCGTTAATAAGCCAGGGCGTAGAATTTTTAGACTCATGCACTCCCCTCCTTATACTCTTCTAGAGAAATCGGTTTAAAACGAATGACATCTCCTGCCTGTAGAAGAGAAGGGTTTGTATCATTTGGGCAAAACAATTCAACTGGAGTCCGTCCAATTAATTGCCATCCGCCAGGGGTCGAGATCGGGTACACACCCGTTTGACTTCCGGCTATTCCTACCGAGCCTTTTACAATGGTCGCCCTTGGACTTGAGCGTCGCGGGGTTGCAATCTTGTCTGACATCCCGCCTAAATACGGGAACCCTGGAGCAAACCCGATCATGTATACAAGATATTCTCCGCTCGAATGAATTTGGATCACTTCATCCGTTGTCAGATTGTTATGCTTAGCCACAAAGTCTAAGTCAGGACCTAATTCTCCGCCATAACAAACAGGTATCTCGATTGCTCTAGGAGGTTTCTCCTTTATATCCGTCAGCTTTTCTACCAGCTTTTTTAAATAAATAGAAACGATATCATAGGCTGACCTAGTGTTTACTGACGAAAACCCACTGGTCTGTTCAGACTGAAGGACGCGAAGCGGATCATAATAGACGGTCACACTTGAAAATGCAGGCACACATTCAAGGAACCCTGCAAATGGACGTTCTTCTAAATGATGCGTGAACGTTCTCACTCTTCTATGTAGATCCATATCGATCATTGTTCCAAACTGAAGTGTAATCGCCGTCTCACTTAATGGATAGATGTCAAATGATGCACCAGTTTCTTTCCTAGTCATTCTCTTCACCTCCTCGATATCCATTCTGAATTTCAGAACATCCTGACTTAATCCTGTACTTGATCTTCCATCTCTTCTATTAATTTACTAATATGATTTACATCATAATCAACGATTTTATTATGTAATTTAGAAGGAAACATCGTTTTAATATCATCGATGTAATTACTGCCATCACCCGGTAGAGTATGCTTTAAAATTTTGAATGACTGTGTATTTTTTTCTGCATGTAAAACCATAGGAACTGACATCGCTGTTCCTTGCTCAAGGTTTCCACCCTCTTGATAATATTCTTCAATTAAAGCCCACAAGTAGACTTCAGCTGCATTTAAATCTGTCCCAAAAATTTCATAGGTTGTAAACATCTCGCCGCCAAAATTCGGTTGAAGTACTTCTTTCGTCAAATATTGTTCAATGACCTTTTCTTCATTTTTTGATATTGTCCATTGGCCAGTTGCTTCTGAATGCTGACATCCAACCGCTATTAAAATGACGACAATTAAACTTATCCATACTATTAATTTTTGCTTCACAATTATTCGTCCCCTTCAAAGGTTACTTAGCAAGTATTACAAGTAAAACTTTACCACAAAAAGTAAAACAAGAGACTATTTTTCCCCTTTCAAGAAGGTCAATAATAAATTTCTTCATTTTTTTCAAACCAAAAGCAAGTCAGCTTCGTCTAAAATGTAGGAAGAGGTGATACCTAGATGAACGAACTAGAACAATTGGCGGTGGCAGATGAAAGAATGGATGAGAGAGAGCAGATAATCGATCAATTAATGAATGAATATAGCGACGGGATCCTGCATCTCGTCTATACATATGTAAAAAATCGCACAACCGCAGAGGATTTAACACAGGAGATTTTTATCAAGTGTTATGAAAAATTAGGCCAGTTTAATCAACAGGCTTCGATCAAAACATGGGTCTATCGAATTGCCAGCAATCATTGTAAAGACTACTTGAGAAGCTGGAGTTATCGCAAAATAACCTTGAACGAGAAACTGATCAACTACCTTCCTTCTCAATCCAAACACGTTGAAGAGGAAGTCATTACAAAAAATGAAGAAAATAACTTGGCCAGTGCTGTCATGGCTCTCCCGATAAAGTACCGAGAAGTCGTTTTTCTTCATTATTATGAGGAACTATCAGTAACAGAAATAAGCAAGGTGACGACTGTAAATGTAAATACCATCAAAACGAGATTAAAACGTGCAAAAGAATTATTGAAAGACCAAATGACTAGGAGGTTTAACGATGAGTGATCCATTTCATAACTTGAAACATTCAATGAAAAAAACGATTTTTAAGGATTTTACCTTTTCCGATGAGCGAAAAGAGGCTGTAAAAGAAACGATCCGAGAAAAACAATCTCAACCACATCTTCAAGCTTGGAAAGAGGAAACAATACTGGCTGTATTCGAATCCATCCAACATGAAGCCAAACACGGCTACGACATTTCTACTCAACTTTTTCAGAAAGGGGAACTTCTTTTTGAACACAACGAAGGACAGCTTTATACTCTCTTACATCTACTCGAAAACAAAGGAATTTTAAGTTCAAAGTGGATCGATGAAAAGAAACATTACTCTTTAACGAAAAAAGGGAAAAAGTACTTAGTTGCTTCCAAACAAGAACATTCTAAACGACGTTTCTCCCTGAAACACTTACTTGAGGAGGCATCTTTATGAGCTCGTCTAAATTCGAGGAATTTTTAACGAAAGTAACCTCTAGAGTAAAATCCAAGGAAGCACATGGCATGATTAAAAAAGAACTCACTCATCACCTTGATGAGCTAAGCCAATCCTACCAGAAAAGCATAGCTTCTAAAGAAGAGGCAGATGAAAAAGCCGTACAATCGATGGGGAATCCCTTCACGATTGGAGAAAACTTAAATCACCTGCACCGCCCGAAAATGGATTGGGTCCTCATTTCTTTATTTGTAATTATAGCAGCGATTAGTTTTCTTCCGCTCATTGGCGGAGTTTCTGAATTGGTAGTACCGATCACCTATTTTATACAACGTCAACTGCTCTGGTTCTTTCTTGCTGTTCTTGTTATCATTGGTTTTCTTTTCTTTGATTACAGAAAATTAACGAACTGGTGGATCTTCTTTTACGGTAGTGGTTTGTTTCTACTTGTGTATATCCATCTATTTGGTTATATGCGTAACGGAACTCAAAGATGGATTTCAATAGGTAGCGCTATCATTGATGCAACGCCAATCATTTTACTTTTATTGTTCCTTGCATGGGCTGGAATCTTTAACAAGATTAACGAGTTTAAGAGTTGGCCTAAACAAGGATTACTATTTATTTTATTTTGGACGCCCATTTTTTTCTTTATGATGCTGCCACACGTAGTGTTTTGTATCATTTACTTTTTCTGTGTCTTAACGATGTTTGCTTTTTCTCAGGTTCATAAAAGTTTAGCCCTGAAGTTAGCTGCAATCAATGTGGCAACAGGAGTTATTTTAATCACTACTGTGATCCTTACTTCTCGCGGGGGGTATCTGTTTTATAGACTATTTGCTTTTATTAACCCTGAGGCGGACCCATCTGGAGCAGGATATATTTATATTGTCGTTAGAGATGTCCTTTCACAAGCAGGATGGTTCGGTAACGGGTTTAATGATCCTAAGATAGGTTTACTTCCTGCTGTCCATACAGATTTTGCTTTTCCTTATCTCGTTTTTTCTCTTGGCTGGGCATTCGGAATTGTCCTTTGTATCATACTATTGACATTCATTTTGCGAATATCAAAAAATGCGTTTAAAACAAAAGATCGATACGGAAGAATACTAGTCATGGGTGGTGCCTCCTTAATTGCAGTTCCTGCTTGCTGGAACATCCTCATGGGTTTTGGAATCCTACCGATCATGGGAGTCTCTCTACCATTTATCAGTTACGGGGGTAGCATGCTGCTATTTTACTCCGCCATTCTAGGGCTCATTTTGAACGTCTATCGTCGAAAAGATATCGTAGAGCCAACAATAGTCAATTTGCATTAAGTTCGATCGTAATTAGATTAAATATAAGTAGTTTTAATAGTTAGTTAGCCTGTTGTATTTGGCATTTCCTTCAACTATCTAACGCCAGTATATATATGGCATAACAAAAGACCTTCAACATACACTAATGTATCCATTGTTGTATGTTGAAGGTCTTTTGATTGTATGGCTTACTCTAATTCTACATATTCTATTAGTTTACTTTATCAACTAATAATTCTATTTTAGTTCTGAATGAATTATAAGTTTCCGTATTAGTCCCATTAATTATGCCTACATCATCAAGTTGTTTTTGTAATTGCTCTAGGTTTACTTTATCAGTTTCAGTAAATTCATGAGATGGGATGGAATTTCTAATTATCCTCCAAAATTCATTATAATTTTCAATTTCCTTTTTTGAGAGGGCATTTAATTCTATTCCTGTACTAACTGCAAGATATATTGCATCGAGTACATCTATTAACTGTATTTGAACGATGACTGGTTCCGTCCAACCATTGTTCTTTTGAGCATCAAGATTTTCATTTAACAATAACAATTCATGTCTTACTAAATTCAAGAAGATTTTCTCAGTAACAGTATGCTTTTTATTGTATTCTAATGTCAGTATAATAAATAATATAATATTAACTGCAACGGATATGGCTAAGATTATTTTAAGTTTACGGCTCATATCTACACCTCTGATTATCTATTTACTCCTATTATTTTTTATGAGATATTAAGGGACTTTTCGTTTTGTTTTTTTGAAAAAGTCCTACTATACAATTTTTTGAGCTGGTCAAAAACGAAGTAACCTAAAACACCACCGACAGTATTTAATATTAAGTCATCGACATTAAAGCTTCGTGAAAAGATGAGCCCGAAATAACTAAATACCAATTGAAGAGTCTCTAATGCTAAACTAACGATTAAAATAATAAGTGCCGCTCTTTTAATACTACCAAACTTGTAGAATGATAAATAAACTCCTAATGGAAATAACAACAGCACATTATAAAAAGATAACTTTACAGAATTCCAAAAAAACCAATCAACCCCTGAAGTATTATAATGACTTATTAAATCACCCACGAAATAGAATGGTATGAACTGTGTATTCCATTTCCAACTCCAGAAATTCTCATCAACAGGTGGAAAATTTATACCACCAGTTACCTGCTGCAAAACGTTGAATGCATAAAATAAAAAACTGAGGAAAATCAATCTGCTTACCATATGTTTCTTTCTATCTCTTATCAGGTCAATAACAAAATAAAAAACGATGATAACTATTCCTATACTAACTACATTTATTACGTACACACACATTCTCCTTATTTTATAAAAGTATCTGTTATGTATTACACCATCGTCATTCTCTCAAAAATCTTCGGCAAGTAGCCGATCCACTCGAAAATGTCTTAATCCTGTCTCTTCTTCAACTTCTCTATTGACCGCAGATTGAGTGTCTTCTCCAGGCTGTACAGTTCCTTTGGTATTTTAATGCATCTCAACCTTAATAAATAAAACTATTAAACTTCCTGTATCATTTCGACCCTGTTACCAAACGGGTCCCGAAACTCAAACCGTTCATAATTCGGAATGGGAACTGAATTGATAATTTCTATGTTGTTCTCTTCTAATACTTTTTTCCAGTGAGATATATCTTCTACCAAATAGGCTAAATGCGCTTTGGTTTTCAGCCTATTTAAGCCTTCTTCCGTACCTACATGCACCTCTTTGTCGCCGACTTGTAACCAGAAGCCACCTCGCTCTTTGAGAGAATCGGGTTTCTCTATTTCTGTCAACCCCAATAGATTACAATAAAAATGTTTCCCCTCTTCTTCAGCACCTTTTGGTATAGTGATTTGTGCATGGTGTAATCCGATAATCATTCAAGTTCCTCCTTTAAAGATAGAGTTTTTTCTTCCATTATAAACCAAAATGGAGTATAAATTAATCGCTAATTCATACTCCAAATCGAATGTTATTTTTACTTTTTCTGTGCAAATGAACCTATAACTATCATTTCACAGATTTTTTCAACACTTACTAGTACTAAACTCATCCAGATCATTTCTATCCTTACACTTCACTGGGATTTAGTGGGAATTTCATCCTCAGGTCTAAGCATCCACTTCAAATGAATAAACTACCCTTGAACTTTTACTGAAAAATCGGCGAATACGCATAAACCGCGGGTGTTCCCCCGGAATGTAAAAACAAAACGTTATCGCTTGGCTTGAAATACCCTTGCTTAACCAAGTTTATCAAGCCGTCCATTGCTTTTCCTGTATAAACCGGATCGAGAATGATTGCTTCAGTTCGTGCTAGAAGTTTTACCGCCTCTAACATACCTTCTGTTGGAGCCGCATAAGCTGGACCGACATATTCATCAAAGCACGTAATTTTCTCTTTTGAAATCATATCCTTTAGACCAATGTGAATAGCTGTTTCATTTGTAAGTTGATGAACTTTTTCTTCCTGTTCGTTTTTACCGCGACTGACATTCATCCCGAGTACTTTAGTGTTGCTGCCTAATCCGAAAAATCCGGTGACGAGTCCAGCATGCATCCCACCACTTCCACTCGCGCAAATGACATAATCAAATGATACGCCAAGTTCGTTTGATTGCTGTTGGATTTCTTCGGCACACGATACGTAACCCGCCACACCTGTTACATTAGATCCACCAACTGGAATGACATAAGGGGAACCACCGTTTTCTTTAACTTTAGCAGAGACCTCGTCCATGACTTTATATACATCCGTTCCGTTTGGGAAAATTTGTATCGATTCAGTACCGAGCAATTGATAGAGAAGATAGTTGCCGTTTGTTTTTAAATCAAATTGGTCTTCTTTATTTTCTTCTAAAACAAGGATGCACTTCATATTTTCTTTGACACATGCCGCTAATGTGAGACGACAATGGTTCGACTGGATGCCGCCTGCTGTAATAATTGTATCGGCTCCTTTCGCTTGAGCATCCGCAATTAAAAATTCTAACTTTCTCGTCTTGTTGCCTCCTTCCGTCAGTCCGAGTAAATCGTCTCGTTTTATGTAAATGTTTGGACCGTTAAGTTCTGCTGTAAAACGACTCGCTTTTTCAATCGGAGTTGGGTTGGGTGTATAACGATTTCGTGCAAAATTAGAGATGTTCATCTTAGCTCTCCTTTACATTAATGATAAGTCACGTTTAGTTTACATGAGTTTATTCGTTAGGTGGGAGTTTTTTAGCTATTTTTTTGGTGGACCGGATTGGTGTAAGTATTACTGTTGTTGAAATTCAAGTCATAACTTGACAACGATTTCTTAAATCAAACTTAGTAAAAAAAGCCCCACATTAAAAAAGCAGGGCTAATGAATGGTAAATACTTAAACGATTAAAATTGCACCCCGATCCAAAGTTTTTCGTCTCGGACTTCAAAAAGTTTTAGGTTTCCAAACCGAAAGGATTTAGCTTGTTCTATGTGATTTAAGTTAAGGTTGATAATTCCTTTATGAAAGCGGATGAGTGGTGGTTTATTGAGGAGTTTCGTTGTAATCCAATGTTGGTTTACCGGTTTGAGATCCGTGACTTGAAACGATAAGTGGCGATTGTCAGCTACTAATGGTCTTAGGCCAATCTGGAAATGAATGGGTATCTTCAGCTTCTTCGCGGTTCCGTTGATTACAATTTGATCATCAATGAGACGTATCGAAAGATCTGTAATTCCTTTCACTTTTTTCTTGTTCACAATCCAATCTAACGTGCTTTCCGTCATCTGAACTGTAATGTACTTTTCATCTGATTTTTTCGGTGCATGGGGTTGTTTATTTATTCGAATTTTTTGATGAGACTGCGAGATTCGCTTCTTGTCGTCAATAAACTTCTCCAATGAAAAATTCCCTCCCTCCTCTCGATATGTAGGAAATTCTTTTATTGGTAAAGTATTTAATCATTTGAAAAAATGTGCATTTTCTGTTCCTTGTTCTTATAAGACAGCAGTTTTACTAAAATGACTTGTTCTCGCCCATTTTATTTCCAGTCACTAACCTTTATTCAACTAAAACTTGTATTATGCAAGGAAGAAAAAACGACTTGATGACCCGCTTCTTCCTGTTACTAGGAATATCGAGTTCATTCGGATACAATCGAAGTTTATGATTGAATGAATTACTTTACCTCCGCCACCTCGGCTCACCTACACATCATCTCGTCAACGCATAATAAATCACGTACAACCAACTAAAAACCCCATGGATGATTGCCCATATGATCGATTGATTGACACTCCATGAAATTGTGATCGCTAAAACTGATCCGAAGCCAATTCCTGTTTTTACTGCTGTATTTTTATCGCTCACTCCAAAACCCTCCTTCTATCACTAAAGGTTACCTATCGTAAGTGTGATCAAATAGTCTATACCATATATACCCTGTTCCACATCACAGTATGAATAGTAATCGTCACCTTAAACTTCTTTCACCATATGGATTTATAAACCATGGCGGATCCCTTTTATCGTTTCACTTGTTTTATTTGCTTCGAAAGTTGTTAGAGCTAGAAGTTCATCTGTTTTTCGATCGTCACGAAAACTTGTGAAAACGTCCCTTTTATCGTTTGATCTGAGACTATATCATCATAAAGTCCGAAATACCAGTACGTATATTCTGCTTCTTCTGTTGCTAATAAACCAATAATATAATGATTACTAATTTCTTTTAGATCTAGATTTTCTTCGTAGGATAAATCTTTTTCAATAAAAGAATGATACGATTTACTCGCATCAATAAAGAAAAACGGAATTGGGGCTTCCATATAAACATCAGCATATTGATCTTCTGACGCCTCATTTAAATGTTCCTTCGTTATAAAAACTGCATCATATAATTCAAGTTTTCTATCCAATAAATCGGTAAATTGTATGGTTGAAAATTGAATTTGTTGTTCTCTGACGGATGGCAGCTCTCCAATCACTGCTATATGTAATGGCCGACCTTCATACTTCTCTAGTTCTGGAATGGGAGAAGCTGTTAAGGTTCTTCCGGAACACGCCATAAGAAGTATTCCCACAATAAGTAGTAAGCCGACCAAACTTGTATGACTCTTAAACAAAACCAATTCCCCATTTCTAGTAATCTTTCTAGCTTAAAACGTTTATGCTGCAATAACGCCGAGAGGAATGTTCGCCCTATGCGTTATTTTCATTATTAGAAAGTAAAACGTTATTTTGTTGATAGATCAATAGTTTCCGTGTAGTTTCCATTTGCTGTTTTCCAATCTACAGTTATTTGAGCATCATTAATTATTTTAATAAGTTCTTCTTTCTCTACAGATCTTTTTGATTTTCCTTCCATCCAGCCCGTTTGTTCTTCAAAAGTTCCCATTTCGCCTTGAAAGTTTAATAGTTCTAATGAATGGGGATTTTCTACCTCATAAACAATAGAAGAAAGTTCATCTTCACCCATGAATTTCAGTAAGATTTTTTCACTTAAAGTGTTATCTGAAATTGTGTAATGAATCTCAACGTTTCCGTATTCTCCTTCACCAACTGCTGTCACTGAATCACTTTTAGGCATACACCCAACTAGAAAAAGAGAAACAAAAAGGATCACTAAAACAATTTTTATTTTCATCTCCGACCTCCGATATGTAACTGAAATCGTATTTTTACTAAAGCTTTACTCTTCTTTAGCATATATAGTTACCTTAACCTTACAATTATAAAGTGATATAATTCAAGTAAATGAACCCATATAGACTATAGAAAGAGGTAATGCAATGTTTTTAGCTATTTTAACAGGATTTATTATTTACATGGTAAGTGGTATGATTTATTATTCCATCCTAGGGAAACGTTGGGTCGATTTATTACATATTAAATTAGATAAACAACCTAACTATGGACTGCTAACATTGGTCACTTTACTAACGACTCTTTTACTATTTGGTATCTTAAACCTTTCCCAAGCAGAAACAATAATGGATGGTGCAATTATTGGCGGCAGTGTAGGATTAATTGTTGCCCTTGCCTATGCCAAAGACTTTATTTTTAGTTTAGGCTCAAATTCAAAAAACGCCATTTCTCTCTATTGTGTTGCTGTCGGTTATCATGTGATTGCCCTTACAGTTATTGGAGCTGTTATGATGTTTTTTATTTAACATAAACGGAACTGAGGCATAGAGAACCGATCTTTATGCCTCTCAATTAGCTAAATTGATGATCAAGTTTTTTAATAATCCTTAAAAATTCTCAGGTTGCTCTCTCAACTTTACCCTTTAATCTATCTTCTTTTCGAAAATGATCTCGTAAAATTCAGCAGCCCCATACCCTGCAATAGCCGGCGCAAAGATCTGTACTAACCTCCAACCTTCTGCCCCATGCTGCTTAATGACCGTATGATAATCTTCTTCAGGTTTTGTCCCTTTCCATGTTGACTTTAAGTCGACTTTGACAAACTTATATTCATACATAAACGATAGCCTCCTCCAATCAATTCAATACAACTACCATACATACGAAGCACAAACAAATTGGTTTCAACTTTTATTAGTGCTGGTCCTTAAATTAATATAAAACACTAATTGGAGCTTTTGTTTTAGCCGTTTCTGCTTCAAAATCTAATGTGTTGCCGGGCAAACCATCAAAGATGTGACTTCCCATGGTGACTTTGCTAAGTCATCTCTATTTTCTTTCGACTATAGAAATAAAATAGACAACCACCTAGAAAGGCAAGATTATTGATTGATTAATATTTGGTCTTCCATATGGGGGAAAGGTGTTTTTGCTGCCGTTTTTGGTTTCATCTTTTTTCTAATAGGATTAAGTATACAATAATTGTAAGAACGCAATTTACAACTACTTTTTTAATTTTACCGTGTATCCCCAATTTCTTTTTATCTAGTATCCATAAAAGTGTGTCTAATTAGTACCGTTTGAATATTTAAAAAATTTCCTAGGCAAGCGCAGAAACCGACAATTTTCATTGAAGAGCAGTGCAAGTTCGACAGTGACTAGTTCATTATGAATGGGGAAATTAAATTGTATCCGATTAAAAAAAGACTGGTTCTCGTTATTTGTATTACAATCCTATTAACCTTGACGTTTCATCTAATTCTTCAATTGAATGACGGGTCCTCAATTGGAGAGGTTATTCTATTATTATACCGATAAGTCCCAATGGGGATCGCTTTCCTTTATCGTTGCAATCATTTGGTCAGTGTGGCATGTACCCGTTGCCATTTTTTATAAATATTCACTACTTCCCTTCAATCAAACAATGCTATACACTACGCCTTATATTACTCGGATATATTTTTTGTTGGATTAGATAATATTTTAATTTTAGAATTAGTAAGGCTGTTCACTATCATCTGCATCCTATTTCCCTACCTGATCTATTCATTAATTCAAAGAAAGAGAGGTATAACAAAATGACTCATTTCGTTACTGGTTTATTCTTTATTTTACTAGGGTACTTGATCAAATATAGGCAATGGAGTTGGTTAATAGCGGGGTATAACACTTCTTCTAAGGAAGAAAAAGCAAAATACGATAAACAAGCGCTTTGTAATGGCGTGGGTAATTTTATTTTTTTATTAAGTGGATTTCTTTTTATTACTGGACTCGGGGAATTGGTAAATATTACTTGGGTTGTTTCTTATAGCTGGATCGCTTTTATAATAGCTATCATTTTATTTTTAATATACGCCAATACAGGAAATCGATTTAAAAAGTAGAATTTATATTGCAGCAGTTAATTTCCCACCTCCCCTATTATACGTAGTCTTTTTATTTGGCTCTTTTCTCAAAGATTGTTGCTCCTTGCTTTTGGACCGTAGGCCAAGCGAATGCTTGGCTCTTCACGCATAGCGTGAAGCTTTTGAAAAGAATGAAAAGAAAATCGGTCCAAAAGCAACAAAGTTTACGAAAACAACCTTTTATTTTTTTCTGTTTATTTAAAATCATTCAGATTTGACAGACAGATTTCCATTATCTTGTTATAATTTAAATGTTTGCTATTTACATAGATAATTTAAATTGACTATGGCACATAGATGTAAAATTTCAGGCATTTACTCATTTAACTGCATCTATATTTATTCTTAAAAATGAGGGAGTTAAATTATGACTTACAAAGCTGCAACTGATCTACTGGAGTTAGTAAATTCATCGATTGAAGGTAAAATGTTATTTATTGGTAATATATCAGAAGATACTTTTTCAATCATCAAATCTATAGATAACGGAACAGGGATACCGATTAGGGAAAATCAAGAAATCGGTTTAAGAGAATCTTATTGTCAACAAATTTTCTTTGGTAACCGTGAACCACTTATCATCAATGACTCTAAATCCCATCCATTCACAAGCAAATTAGCGGTTACGAACGATTTAAATATTCAATCATACATTGGTGTACCCATTTTTTATAAAGATGGGGAAATGTTCGGGACTTTATGTGCTTTAGATTCGAAACCTTCATATTTCACTAAAAAAGACATCGATATACTAGTTAAGTATTCTAACCTCTTTTCGTACGTTATCGAATTAGAAAAACAGTTAAAAACAGATCCACTAACTGGTTTATATAATAGAAGTTATTTAGCTGATAATTTTGAGTTTATAGCGGATAGAGGTGCTGTCATGCTTCTTGATCTTGATGGTTTTAAAGAAGTAAATGATACATATGGTCACGAAGTCGGTGATCTCGTTTTGAAAGAAGTAGGAAATCGATTAAAACAAACGATTGACCCTAACGCTTTAGCCATCCGAATGGGTGGCGATGAGTTTGTCCTTTTATTGCCTAATCAAACAGATGAAAACCTGCTAAAGAAGCTTGGAATCCAGTTAACTCAAGCTTTATCCGATTGGACGACATTTGAATACAGCATTGAAGTTTCTTCAAGTGTCGGTATTGTTCAGTACCCACAGGAAGGTACTGAATTAAGTACACTATTGAAAAAAGCCGATCACGCGATGTACGAGGCAAAGAGAAATGGGAAGAACACTTTTTGTTTTTATGTAAGTACCCATTTAAGCCAATGATTTCCACTTCCATAAATAACCTAAATAAAAAGGATTATGTTGATGCCAAAAGACAATTTGTCAGTTAAATAAACTTCAAAATCAAATAAAGAAACTAACAAATGTAAATCAAATGATCTTGGACTCTGTTTTCTAAGGTTATTAAACTAGGTGATATATAAATATAAAAAAGCGTTCCTTATCAAGGGAACGCTAACAGCTAGTAACGGGCTCAGTCCACGGTGGCAAAAAGTGAATTCGCAAGATAAATAACAACTCGTCTCGAAGAAGTTTTACGTCCTAACTTTCATTCTACAATTAATTTTACAAGTGCTAATACAACTGACGGACATGACACAATAAATAATACCTTATACATCTTCCTCTTACACTCAAAACCGCCAATTCACCTCCCACCTAAAATTCTAACGAACTTTTGAGGAAGGAGTCCTCTTGGCTGAAATGATAGGAACAATAAAACCAATGACAATCGCAATTATTAGCATGAGTCTATTTTTCTTCATTTAAGATCCTCCGACGTAACTGGCTTTTATCGAGCTTACCTAGTGGTGTGTAAGGCATATGATGGACAATCGCGATACTTTTAGGGATTTGAAATCTAGGCAATCTCGGACGCATCCATTCTAGTATATCTTTTTCCGTAAGATCAGCATCTTCTACTAGAAGAACAAATGCGGTCAACCTCTGTCCAAATTGTTCATCAGGTACCCCGATTACAGCAACATCTTCAATGAAGGAATGTTGTATCACTGCCTGTTCCACTTCGATTGGATACACGTTTTCACCGCCAGACACCACCATATCGTCGCTTCGCCCGCATAGAAAGTAATAATTATTTTCATCCTTGTAAGCTAAATCACCTGTTTGAATCCAAGTGTTGTTTTTATTGCTGATCGACCAATCATTTTTAATACAAAGCTGACCGACCTGCCCGCTTTTCCGTTCTTCCATCTGCTCATCAAGGACTCTTACAGCCATACCGTTTATTCTCTTACCTATGGTTGCAGGAGAATAGCGTAAATCTTTGGGTGTAGCGATGAAGTTAAGCCCTGATTCGGACGTGCCGTATAAATTATAGAGCACATCACCTAAGGAGCGCTGCGTCTCAGCGACCAGTTTTGTACTAAGCTTTGCTCCACCCGAAGCGACACATACTAGAGACCGCAAATCGTCGACATTGTGTTGTAACATTTTTTGCAGCATTAAAGGAACTAGAGTAACCACTTCCGCCTGGTGGTTGCGGATTAGCCTGCAAGCTGTTGAAGCCTCAAACGTATGACTAATCACTACTTTTTTCCCTAATGGAATAAATAATAAGAGGACCGCAATTCCATACCCGTGAAATATCGGTGACCCAATATAAGCAGTATTGTAGTTTAATATTTTCAATCGTTGAAGAAAGGCTGCAAATGGATTTAAGTAATTAAATAGGGACGGTTTATGGGCTGCTTCTTTCGACATTCCAGTCGTACCGCTCGTTTGCAAGACCAGTTTACTAGTGGAATACCGTGGTAAAGCTAGCTTTGAAGTCTTGGTTGAATGGACAATGTTATCAATTGCTGCAAGTTGATCATGATAACTTAACAGTTTTGCATTGGAATAATCAGAGTGATGAACTACGTCCGTAAATTCCAAATCGTATATTAAAAAGTCAAAATCATGACGCTCGACAAATTGATTTAACTGGCTTGTCTTTAGTTCAGCATTTAATAAATAAAGGTCTGCTCCTAATCGGGACACGGCAAAAATAGCTTTTACAAAAGAAGCATGATTTTTACAAAGAAAGCCGATCTTTTGACCGCTCTGTATTTGATAATTCTCTTTTAGATAGATAGCTATTTGATATGATTGTGATAGCATTTGGCTATATGTAAGTGTTTCCTTGTCATCTATTAACACGGTTTTATTAGCATATTTCTTTTCGGCAAAATGTAATAGAGTCATCAAGTTCATTCCACAGGCAAAAAAGGAAGTAATGAACCGGTACAAACTGAGTGGTGACAGTAATTTTATCTTGTATAAAACATAGATAAGCTTGAATATCTTCACCGGCTCTTCTCCCCTTTCTTTTTTGATACCCGACTGAAATGAGGAAGAAATATAGAAGCCATCTGACCAAAGATTAACCACCAAGGTTGGTAGGTTTTCTTTTTGGTGTAAATACTCTTACAGATGATTCTGGCAACATAACGTGGAGACATTGCCGGTACATTTTGATAGGCTACTGTAGGTTCAATCATCGGTGTTTTAATTAGTGGAAGATAGACCGATGTAGTTGTTACCCCCTGTGTCTTCAGTTCAGGCGCTGTTGAACGAAGCCACACATCAAAAGCTGATTTGGATGCTTGATAGGCCGCAAAATACGGAACAGGTGCTAAGCGGGCATTGATGGTAGAAACATTAATGATATGGCCTTTATTTCTTTGAAGATGAGGAATTACAGATAACAGTAATTGAACGGGAGCAAAATAATTAATCGCCATCGTCCGTGTAAAATCATGATAACGGTTTAAAGAGTCATTGATGGATCTGTGAATGGATAAACCAGCGTTATTGACTACGATATCGAGCCCATGTGGCAATCCATGTAGAAAAGAGAGAAAGTTCTCCATTTCGGTCGTATCTCTAAGATCGGCTTGGAAAACACTGACTTTAGCATTCTTTGTTTCAATCGTCTTCTTTATTTTCGCAAGTTCGTCTCCTCTTCTTGCCACTAAAACTAAATGACAGTCTACATCTGCTAGCTCGCAGGCTAATTCTTTTCCAACGCCTGAACTGGCACCTGTTATAAGAATGGACTTACCACGAATAACTTTCTTTAACTTCTCTTTGTTACAAGAGATCGGACGAAATAAAAAATAGTCCCAAAAACGTTGTTTATACATATGGACACCTGTTTCACTTTCATGATCGTTTGTCGTACCCGTAACTCATCATGTCTAGTTGTTTTGTTGCATTTACTTAATACATTTACTTAACACTTTTCTTTTAACTTTACCATAAGTATCCATTTGTTAGTTAGTTTTCTTATTACACTTTAAACAACATTTACATATGACCTTTGTTCGTACTATCCTGAAAATGTTTTATTGTGGTAAGCCTAAATCTGCTTTTTCCCATACTTCCAAATCTTTTTGTTTTAAAACCTCGATAGCCTTTTCATGTTCACTTTCTCCAATAATGATGTTAAAACTCTTATCGTTTTTTAAATGAAACTTGAATTTAAGATGATGGTCTTCTTTTCCAAAACCATATTCTTTTTCATGGACTTTTAATGAGGAGAACTCCACTTTTTCAATTTCGGACCACTCATGAAAAACACTGCCAACCAAAACACCTTCCTCTTTTAATTCAAACGCTGCGAATAAAGAGCCCCTGGAAAACATTAGTGGCAATATTGCTGGGGCGAGCAGTAAAAACGCATCGTTTCCTAAGTAAAGCGATACACTTGCTACAATAGCACATGTAAAACCAATAAGGTAAAGAGGACTTTCAAGGAGTATTAATTTAGGAGTCACTCTCCTCAACTGAACCCCCATTTGCTTATAAATAAATGGTTGATTCTCAATCGGATAAAGCGTTTGTCCACCCTTTTTGATATTAATCATAAATTTAACCGCTAAATACACATAAAGTAACGGAATAATCCCTACGGTCACCGCTACGATAAATTCAAACATCTTACCACCCCTTTTGTTACAGAGAGTTACTCAGTACGAAAAAACACTAAATATCAACTTGCTCTAAAAAGTGATTCGGCAATTAACTTTAATACTTACTTATTATTAGTTACGACTGACAAGAGCAGAAGTTTCACAATTTAAAAAAGTGATCATAAACTGCTTAGCCATGATTTCGTTATTTTAGATAAATTAACTAAAATTTCAACTCTCTACACATACGAATGGGATATAATGGATGTAATTCTCTTTTAAATCGCGTTCTATTGTAAAAAAACATCAAGAGGAATTTATGAAAAAATACGGGCCAAACGAGGTGTTGAAGCGTGGTTACTTTACTGAAAATCATCATTGGTTTCTTCATATTTTGTTTAGTGACATACATACAGGATGCGATTTTCCGAGTGATGTTGAAAAATAAATTAGAAATCCCTAAAATTTATCGGCTTTTTCCTTTTAGGTTTGGGATAAAAAAAGTCTATGAAAAAAAGCTTTATTCTGATAGAAAGCCTGCAAATAAGAACCATGGAATTTTGTACTCTTTTTATGCCTTAGATTTATTTGTTGTGACATTGCCGTTTACCATCACAAAGTGGAAGTACTGATGGATGGATGATCTCCCTGTAACAGAGAAGCCAGCACATCCTATTCGATGATGCTGGTGTTTAATAGATGGGATCTTTCTTAGACGTACAGTAGTTCCGCCATATATTGCATCGTTGAATTCGCCATCTATTCACATTTTGGACAATAAAACAGTGCAATTGGACAATAAAAAGTGAAATCAGACAATAAAATTTCAAATTGGACAATAAAATCTCCAAACCCGACAATATCATTAATTGAACTTACACATTGTCCCTCGCTATACCAACAGACAAGGACTTTTAAGCTATTTACTACACATTTAGCGGAAAAAAGTACCCGGTAGAATAGACTTTTTTAGCGTCTACTCTACCGGGTACAACTTTATACAGCGACTTCCTATTTCGCTTGATCAACCATTAATCCACTTTCGATCATTTGTAAATGAAACGGTTAACCATTTTTTATAGCGTAAATCTTTTGTACGTTTATTAATTTCTTCACGAATTAAATCTTGTTCTGCGACGGTTATTACTTTGGATTGCTCATTTAAAATAAAGTCAACTTCGATGAAAAGCTTACTGCCTACTTTGGACATTCGTAGCATCGAATCTTCTATTTGATATTGGGCTTGGATCGAATCGACGACCGATTTAAATTTCTTTTGGATCAGTTGGTCGGGTGCCATTTCGAGTACTTCTTTTGAAGCTTTTGCAATTTCTACAATTGGAACCTTCAAGAAGAAACCAGCAGAAAGGAGAACCATAAGCGGATCCATATAAGGGGTTAAAAACGTAAATTGAGTATAGGTTAAAATCGCAGCGATTAAAAATCCCACTAGGACCGCCCCACTAAGTACCATGTCCATTCTCCATTGATTGGCCTCCGCTTGAATGAGGCCTGATCCTTGCTTTTGTTTCTTTAAGTACACAAATACGCCCCAACAAGCTACTGTAGATAAAATAGAATAAAGAAGAGCGGAACCGATATTTGTTTCTCGACCACCTGATACAAGGGCCTCCAATGCTGAGACCACTGCAACCAAACAAATTATCAGAATGACCGCATATTTAATAATAATGACTAGAGGTTCGAGCACCTCTTTACCGAATGGAAACTTCTTCGTATCCCGCTTCTGAATAAATTGTGCTGCAAATAAGGACATCAGGGACAGCATGACACTAATTAATGAATAAAGTCCATCGAACATGACCATTTGTGAAGAAATGAGATATCCCCAAACGACACCAGTCACAGCAAACATGACCGCACCATAAACTGAAATCTTCAACAACTTCTTTTCCAATGCATAATCACTATGCATATTAACACCTCGTCTAGGCTTTGTTTAATGATTGACTGTCAGTCAGTGCGCTTTTTATAAACAGTAATACTTGATTTTTACTATGTTCCATACTTCTATCACTTTCATTAGTTAAATAATACGTTTCCGCTGAATTTTCTATTAAATCTATAATCATTTTAGCTAACGAATTTAAGTCTAAATTTGTATGAATGAGCCCATTTTGATTGGCATGATCAAGCCGTTCCTCAAGCCAGCTATAATAAGGCTGATAAATTTCTTCCCACCGCTCAAACGAATGGTAATAAGCGAGTCCGGAATAACAAAATAAAATCAGCTCACGGTACTCCTTCGTAATATCGAATGTAACTTCGACGATCATTTCAAGTGTATAGAATATTGTTTCTTCCGCATTAAAACTTTGCTTTATTTTTAAGAAAAGAGCATTTAGTATCTTCTCGGCAATAGCTGGAACAATTGCACTTTTGGAGTCAAAGTATAAATAAAAAGTACCTTGGGCAACTCCTGCTTCTTTGACGATTTGCGACACTGACGCTTTCTCAAACCCTTTTTCTTTCATTACAGTTAGTGCAGCATTCACTAACAATTCGTATTTGTTGTCTTGCTTCATTATCAATCCTCCAGTAAAAATAGTCACTGACTGACTGTCATTCACTATTATATCATGAATTACAAATTTTGGCTACTTTGTCCGCTTTAACTTCCGAAAAGAACATATGTCCTTCATTTAAAACGCTGTATACAGTTGTGTTAATTTTGAACTGTATTCAACCGTGATGATTGAGGTATGATGAGGAAAAAATTTGAGGTATGAGCACCCAATATTGCTGATTAGTGCGCGCTAGAGGGAATTTCTAGGAGAATACAATAACCATTCACCTCGATTGGTGCACGCTATAGGGGCTATTTAGGAAGTACTGCAAAAACCCTCTAATATTGGTTAGAAGGTTTTTGGCAGTGCTTGAGGGTAAAGAATTAAATTTATGCTATCACTTTTTCATGATTGTTTCACCGAACGTCGTTCCACGGAAAGTTACTTGCCATTGTTCCTTTCCTACTATTTATCAGTTTTTTTCCGTACCGGTATGTCTTTATAACAGAACCACCAATCAAAGCATGAAAATTTCTGAGCTTGAGCAGCTTCTAGTCTTTCTCTCGCTTTCATCACCGTATTTGCAGGTGGTATAATCGCTTGGTCACCGATGATTTCATTATTTGGCCAATTCGCTGGCATCGCCACGCCATGTGCATCAGCCGCTTGTAACCCCTTAAGTGCGCGTAATAATTCGCTCGTATTACGCCCTAATTCATCTGGATACGTAAGAATTAATCGAATATAGCCATTTGGATCGACAAAGAATACGGACCGGACCGTACGTTTAACTCCTTCTCGCGGAAGCATGCCTAAACGACGGGAGACATTGCCGAGTTCATCGGCGATGATCGGAAAAGTGATACTGACACCTAATTGAGTTTGAATCCATTCAATCCATTTCATGTGGGCATATACCGTATCAATGGAAAGACCAATGAGCTCACAATTCAATTTTTGAAATGCGGCTTGATTTTTAGCAAATGAAACAAACTCAGTCGTACACACTGGCGTAAAATCTCCGGGATGACTAAATAACATGAACCAGCGACCTGCATAATCATCAGGAAGAATTCTCTTCCCAAGAGTCGTATGGACTTCTAGCCGCGGCATGCGATCACCAATAAATGGCGGGAATACAATGTGATCTGGTTTCATTACCTTTCCTCCTAAATTATAATCACATTTATGTATATTCGCCTACATTCGTCCTAGTGAAATGGGGCTTATAATAAGCTTTATATGTAAGTGTTTCCACCTTACACCTACTCAGTTAATCTATGAGTAAAACAGAATTTTTAGCTATTTGGGTCATAGTAATCTACTATTTGTTTTTATTTGAATGATTGCAAAAAGTGAATGATGTTGTTAAATATAATTTTGAGTTTATTCAGAGCAGTTTTTACTATAAAGTGGTAAGATTGAAGTTGAGAACTTAAACTATATGACAAATGACTTAATAGTTACTATGAAAAGAAAGTATAGATTAAGTAATAAATAAAATGAGCTTAGTAGATGCTCGAATAATTTTAAAACAAAAGGAATGATTAACTACATGTCCAATACACATGTTTTCTCTAAAGGCGAGGAAATCGCTAACGCCATTATTCACGGGGTCGGTGCTCTTTTAAGTATTGCTGCCTTAGTCCTCCTCATTGTCTTTTCATCACTTTACGGAACCGCTTGGCATGTCGTGAGTTTTACCTTGTTCGGAACAACGATGGTCTTATTGTATACGTCGTCGACTCTCGTGCACAGCTTTCCTCCAGGTAAAGCAAAGGATGTCTTTGAAATTTTAGACCATTCATCCATTTACTTCTTTATCGCTGGTACGTATACGCCATTTTTATTTATTGCGGTTAAAGGTACTTTAGGATGGACTCTTTTCGGAATTGTATGGGGTCTTGCAATCGTGGGAACGGTATTTAAATCGTTCTTCGTCAAACGATTCTTGCATACTTCTACCGTTTTATACGTTTTATTAGGTTGGATGATTGTTTTTGCTTGGGGTACTTTAGTCCAAAATGTTCCTTCAGAAGGCATTATCATGCTAGTCATTGGCGGCGTGTTATATTCGGTCGGTGCAATCTTTTACGTTTGGAGAGGCTTTTACTATCATCATGCAATTTGGCATCTATTTGTACTCGCTGGGTCTATTATGCACTTTTTCTCGGTTTTAACCTTGCTGCCATAAGACTATGCGTGGGGTTTAAAATTTATGGGTTTATTGATGCGGTGCAAACGAAAAACCATAGATGCATTCACAGGCTCAAATCACACAATTTACTTACCCAAACAACAGGTTAGTAGCATTGAAAAAAGGCGCGAAGATATGTTCTTCGTGCCTTTAAGTGTTTTATTTTACATAAAACGAACGTATCCAATCGTGCTGTAGATCACTTTAAACAGCTTAATTATATTAATCTATTCGAATGACTATTATCTATCATTCGCCCTTTTTACTAGAAACACGGCAAATACTATAAGCAAGCATTATCTTAAGTCATAGTATATAACTGTAAGGTACGAGACCTTACAAAAATATGTTAAGAAGGGTGGAGAATAAATGTTAGCATTAGTAGTTATTGCGCTACTGTTTTTAGTTGCCTTACTAGTGGCAATTTTAATTGGTAACGAACAGCAGCGTAACCTTATTATCACATGTCTTCAAGAACTTTTGGGACAAGGGTCGTCTTCTGCTACGGCATAAGCTTAAGAATAATCCTTGCCCACACATCTAGGAGAGCGCTTCATTGCGCCTCCTAGATATCCCAATGTAAAAAATGTCTACACACTTTTATTATTTATATGATTTATTTTTGTACACGTTACTTAAAGTCACACTTTAGGTGAATTAATTGAATTAAGAGAGGTGAAGAATAACATGAGTGAATTTAATACCAAAAAGAAAGAAGATCAATCGGAACCAAATCATGAAACACATGATGAAAATGTAGATCTAAGTGGGATCCTTAAAATTGCAGCAAATCTACTAAAGAACACAAATGCAGATAGTCTAAATAACCTTTCAAAATTGTCGTCCAATCAAACCCTCAACAGTTTAAATGGTCTGTTGGATGAATTAGCAGCGGTTGAACATCCAAATAATGAATCCGATAATGTAAAAAATATTATGAGTAGAATAAGTACAATTATAAATGAAACAGGTTTAATAGATAATCTTTCAACTGTGCAAAATCAGGAAAATAATGAGCTGAAAAAATTGGAGTCTAAATTGGATCAAATACTTGAGGAGCTAGCAGGTTTAAAGATACAATTGGAGAAGGTTAAAGCATGAACTAAAAAAATTTAATAAAGTAAAAAAATATTAAAACAAAGGGACGGCTGTAACCATAGATGGTCACAGTACCGTCCTATATCTGATTAGGTTAAGTCGTTTATAGAGTATTATCCATCCAGTTCACAACTAAAATACGTTAATTTCCCATTCGTTTTTTCAACAATCGGAAGTCCACCGTTATCGTAACATGCATCAGCTGCCGCCTGAATTTCTTTTGAATTGAAATATAAATTGGTAATCGTTAAGCTGCCAATGACCACTATCGCAACTGAGGCAACAACGGCTATGGCAAGGCCGTTCTTCGTATGTGACTTCATAATAACCTCCCTAACATACTTCAATTATAACAGATGTATTGGTAATATTTGTAGAGGTTTTTTCGAATTTTAACTACTAGTAAAGAACACGTCAATTACTCTCGGCTTTCCATATCCTTTTGAACTTGTTCGATTTGTGAAGATAAAGAGTCACTTAATTTTTGTATGTCGCTTGTAATCGTATTGAATTCCTCGAAGATTGTCAGTTGTTGTTTCGATGTTGCTGAAATACTATCGGTAGCCATTTTGTTTTCCGTTGCTACAGCCATCATTTCTTGAATCCCTGCTTGAACATCGACCATTTTTTTACCGACGGTTTCAGATAATTGATTCGACGTTTTTATTTCAATAGCTACACGATCAATTTCTTCAACAATCCGACTTAAAATCTCACCTGTATAATTCACTTGAGTCATTCCTGCAGCGGTTTGTCTTTTTCCGAGTTCCATCACTTCAGCCATGGCTGTTGTATCGTGAACCAAATCATTTAGTACGAGGTTAATTCGTTTCGCATAGTTTCTGGACTGGTCCGCGAGCTTTCTCACCTCATCTGCTACAACGGCAAACCCTTTTCCATTTTCACCTGCTCGCGCTGCTTCGATCGCAGCATTTAAGGCAAGTAAATTCGTTTGTTCTGCAATATCGGTAATTAGTGATAGCGTTTGTTGAATATCTTTTGAACGTTCATTTAGACGGATAACGACTTCGTCCATTCTTTCCACAGCTGATGCGACTTCTTGTATCGTTTGTTCCGTTTGTCGCATGCTTTCTTTTCCATCTTTGGCTTCTTCAGCTGTTCGTTCTGAGGATTCTACCGAATGATTAGCCTGTTCCATAATTTTCTTCACATCAACCGTCATTTCTTCTAGTGCTATGTTACTTCGCTTCGCCTCGGTTAGCTGCCGTTCCGCGCCATCAACCATTTGGAACATTGAATCGGTAATCCCAGTTGATGCTTCTGTTGATGTTACTGCTCCTTCTTTTAACGTTTTAACATTGTTATGAACTTCTTTAGAAGTATTCGCAATATGCTGGACAAGACCTTCAATGATACTTCGGTGCTCTTCCTCATTTTTTGCTACCACACGATAATATTGTTTTCTTGCGATGATTTGGATAATAATGACAGCACTCGTAAAAATAAGAAATACAGCATGGATCAAAAGTAATGAAAAAGGATAATTACCACTACCGCAGATTAGCTCTGGCACAGTAAAATAACCGAGCAAATGCTGCACTGCAAAAATCACCGTACTCACAATAACGAGACGAATATTTTCATAATACGCGAGACTCGCTAACACCATAAAAATCGAAAAATGGTATTCAATTAAGCCATCGCCACCAGCGATAATTGAAATACTTCCAAACGTTAGTGTAAGCGTTACAAAAAGTGGGATCCACGTATGTATGCGGTTTTTCCAGAAAAGAAAAACGGAAACTCCTAAAAAGAGAAAAGGCAAAACGAATAAACTATTTAATAAAAAGTGCAACTCTGCCGGTGTACCCGAATGAACTTGTGATAACAGCAGATAAGTATCCAACCAGCCAATCGAACGATGTAAAAAGTGAACCAAAATAGAAAGCACGACTACAAATACACTAAATAAAATCATGATTAGGTTCTTTCTCGCTTGCAACGTAATCTCCCCCAAAACTAGTAATATGTAACTATAAAATTCCAAATAACAATATTATTTACCCTTCCCCAAAAAAGTTAAACCTAATTTTATAGATAATTTTAATGTATTTGAGAAAAAAAGACTATGACGGATTTCACAGATTACGGGATTAATTAAGATAGCGAGACACAATTGCATATTAGAGTAGAACGAATACTGCACCTCAATACAAAAAGAGATGGAAACCCTAAGCGTCTCCACCTCTACCTCAGCTGTGATTTATTTTTGTTAACTGGAACTACTTACAATATCGCTGACTCTTCTCGTATTAAAACGTTTGAGCCAAGTCTTTTGCTCTTGCAATGGCATTTTCTTTAATTTCTTGTGCTTTATCCGGCATTGCATTATGGCCTTCTACAAATAACCCTTCAAATGAAGGCACTCCAAAAAATTGCATCATAATGTCTAAATAGCGGTGACCCATTTCCATTGCAGCTGCAGGCCCTTCAGAATACACGCCGCCGCGCGCTTGAATATGTAACGCTTTTTTATCTGTTAAAAGACCAATCGGGCCCTTTTCGGTATATTTAAAAGTTTTACCTGCAACAGCTACTGAATCCATATAGGCTTTCATAACTGGTGGAAACGAGAAGTTCCATAATGGTGTGACAAAGATATATTTATCAGCTGATATAAACTGTTCACATAATTCTGATAATCTTCCTACTTTCGCTTTTTCTTCTGCTGACAGTTCTTCAAACCCTTGACCTGACCGAAGTTTCCCCCAGCCGCTAAAAACATCGACATCAATGTGAGGAATATCTTCTTGGTAAAGATCTACATGAATAATATCATGATCGGAATTAACTTCTTTGTAAGTATCGATAAAAGCCTTCCCAACTGCCATACTATAAGATTGTGTATCATCATGAGGGTGTGCTGTGATGTACAATACTTTAGTCATTATATGTATCCTTTCTTTTCCTATAATGTTTACAGTTTAGGTTCTGCAAAAAGAGATCATTTATGTAAGTGATCCTAAAAATTAGTTCAACTTATTTGACTTCCTTTTTCGTACTATTGAAATTTTGGCCCAATAAAAAAAGGCGCCTTTTTATTAAAGACAACCTTTCCACCAACCATTACTCCTGATCCCCGCCTGAAAAAGGATTTCCACTGATACTCCCGCTCATTTCATCCGTTAATTTAAACACCTCATTGTTCGATTGGTCTAATGAATTTTCACTTTTATGAAAACTTCCGTCATAATGATTTGGCTTACCTTCCATATGTACCTCACCTCCGTACGAATAGTTTGTGCAACTATTTTACTAATTATCTATATCTCATATTTCAAATGTTTTGTGCAGTTATATAGCTCACAATCCCATGTATTATCCATGTTTTTTAAAATAGTCAGAGAAGTATTATCAATCATCGTCTTTCGGAATTTATCTGGAAGGATTTTTTTTAGGGTTAATCCTATGAATGTCCCGTGACTGACCACCAGTACCCGTTTTCCACTATAGGTCTTTACTACATCTTCTAGGAAGGAAACGCCTCGTTTACCTACATCCTCAAACTTTTCGATTCCAAGATCAAGTTCCCGCCAATTTCCCCCCCACTTCGCTACACGTATTTCTTCGTTCGTTCCTTCGATTTGTCCACAATTAATTTCGCGAATTCGTGAGTCCGTCAAACTCATTGGTATGTTGAGTTTCGATTGAATAATTTTTCCCGTTTCAACCGCCCTTGATAGATCACTTGTAATAAGGATGTCCCACACTTCTTCTTGTACGAGTCGATTAGCTACATCCAATGCTTGTTTCCTCCCGATTTCATTTAAAGGGATATCGGATACTCCTTGCACGAGACCGCGTACATTCCATTCCGTAATCCCGTGCCTAATGAGACCTATCGTTGTCATATCTCACCCTCCCTTCGATTTACAGATTACTTCACTGTCTTTTTTCTAGAATTTCTGTTTTAAGTATATGAATGAACTTTTCTTGGTTGAACCTTGCTTTTCACCTTTCATGTCTTGTTATACCTATCAATATAATACACTGTATAGCTGATACTCAGAGTTGTTTTCTAATAAATATTGCTAATCTAGACAATGAAGAATTTCATAAATCGGTCTAAACCCATAGAAAAATCATACATATAGATCGGTTAATAAATTTCCGAGGCAGGTGAATTCATGGATCAGTCATCAAAAGACAACAAGAAAGTGGATGGAAACAGCAAACAAGAACAGCTAGAAGCACACCGTATCCAAAATACGGGGAATAGAATGACGACAAACGAGGGACTAAAGGTCGCAAATAACGAGTCGACCCTGAAAGCGGGAGATCGTGGTCCTGTACTTATGCAAGACTTTCACTTTTTTCAAAAACAGATGCACTTTGACACTGAGCGAATCCCAGAAAGGGTCGTTCATGCTAGGGGTTACGGCGCACATGGGGAATTCGAGTTATATAAGTCGATGAAAAAGTATACGATCGCTGGCTTTCTCCAAGAACCAGGAACAACGACGCCTGTTTTCGCTCGCTTTTCAACCGTTCAAGGCGGAAAAGGTTCAATGGATACAGCCCGAGATGTACGTGGTTTTGCCGTGAAATTTTATACAGAAGAAGGAAATTACGATATATTAGGGCTCCAATTTCCTATATTTGTACTTTTCGATGCCTTTAAGTTCGTCGATTCACAACACGCGTTGAAACCTGAACCGCATAATGATATGCCGACTGCCTCTGCTGCTCATGATAACTTTTGGGATTTTGTCGCCAATAATCCGGAATCAGCGCATTTTGTCATGTGGGCCATGTCAGATCGAGCCGTTCCAAGAAGTTACCGAATGATGGAAGGGTTCGCTATCAACACCTTCCGATTTGTCAATGAACACGGGAAAGCAACCTTTGTAAGATTTCATTGGAAGCCTGTACTTGGAGTTCATTCTTTCTTAAATGAAGAATCACTAATGATTGGCGGGTTAGATCCAGATTACCACAGACGAGATTTGTGGGATGCGATTGAAAAAGGGGCTTTTCCTGAATATGAGCTAGGTGTGCAGCTAATTGATGAAGAGGATGAGTTTCAGTTTGACTTTGACGTGTTAGATCCTACGAAGATATGGCCAGAAGAATTAATACCTGTAGAAATCGTTGGGAAAATGACATTAAATAAAAATGTCGATAATTTCTTTGCGGAAACGGAACAAGTAGCCTTTGATGTAACGAATCTTCTTCCAGGAATCACCTTTACGGATGATCCAATTTTACAAGGAAGAACGTTCACCTATAAAATTACGCAACAACATCGACTAGGTGGCTCCAATTACCCAGACTTACCGATTAATCGATCCATTTGTCCATTCCATAATAACCAGCGCGATAGCTTTAGTAGGCATCGAATTGATGTCGATCAAGTGAATTATATTCGCAATTCATTGGCCGGTAATACGCCAGGCCCTACACCGCCAGAAGAAGGTGGATATTTTGACTATCCAGACAGAGTGGAAGGTTATAAAGTGAAAGCCAGCAGTGAGTCATTCAAAGATTTCTTCTCCCATGCCAGGTTGTTTTGGAACAGTATGTCGACTGTCGAGAAACAACACATCATTGAAGCATTTAGCTTTGAACTCGCGAAAGTAAAAAACGAGTCTGTTCGCCAGCAAGTAGTTGATATGTTCGTCAATGTAGATAAGGATATGGCAACAACCATTGCTGACAATGTGGGAGCAAACCCTCCAGTTGGAGAGCATGTACCAGTCACCTCTTCCTCACCAGCTGTTAGTCAAGCAAATACACCACATTACCCAAACACCTTAAAAATAGGTGTTCTAATCGGGAACGGATTTGACGGACCTGAAGTACGGAGTGCAATTGAGACACTACAGCAACATGGGGTATTTATTGAATTTATTAGTGAAAAACTCGGCTATGTCACAGGGACAGACGGCACTAAAATAAAAGTCGACGAAATCTTTGTCAGCACTTATAATGTTTTATATGATTCACTTTATGTTGTTGGTGGGCGTACTGACAATCAAGCAATATTCGATAGTAATGTCACTGAGTTTATTAATGGCGCATATAGTCGCTATAAGCCCATTGGTGTAGCCACGACAGGCCAATCCTATATCCACCCATCAGAAGGAAATAATTTGGCTGGAGTCGTATTTGCTGCGAGCAACCCTGATTTTGGTAGAGATTTTGTTACGGCCATCGCTACCCGCCGTTTCTGGGATAGGCGTTAGATACTTTTATTAGAGGCTTTCTCTATTGGGAAAGCTCTTTTTGTTAGAGGATTGCCTCTTAAATTTCGTTTGGCACTGACCAGATGAAATAATGCCTTGTATACATCCTCGTCGTTACAACCCTCACCATTCCATCTTTTTCAAAAATAAAACCAGAACCCATTTGTTCTTTAAAATTCCAGCCTCGTTCACTCATATAGATGTGAAAGATCTCTTCTGATGATACTCTTGTCTTGGATATATATCTTTTTGATGTGCTAGTATCACTAATTAGTTCAAAATCATGATCCGAGAATTCAAGTTTCATCACGGTATAAAGCATTAGTAACGGACGTTCTTCTTGGAATAACGCACTTCCAAATCTTAATCCAATAAAGCTAATTAGAAGTACGAGTACGGTCGTACTGACTATTAAAAATCGTTTCACATCGGGGCCTCCTGAGATTATTCGAACGATAGGATGTAATTGCTGCCGGCTGCTTCCCCATTTCCTTTTACATTAATTAAATACCTCTTACTCAAAACGCTTATGGATGACTTCATGTGCTTTATGTTTATCTTCTTCTTTCACATAAATATCGTAGTAAGCCTTGTCATTGTGACCAATCGCTTGATACGTATTAGGGTTTCTGACAATTTCCGTTTGAAACTTAATTCCAGCTGTTTTTAAACGACTGGCTATCTTTATATAAGCTTCATTGCCGAATGCTGTATATAACAAATACTTATATTTTGAGAATAATAGTCTAATAAAACGCAACTCGCTCAACTCCTCTCAACTATTCATACGAATGAAAAAGATGATGGTTTCATCTTAATCTCAGTAGTGAAACACACCTTTAAATAATTATTGACTAAATCCAACTACTTCTTAAACATCCCATCTAATTTCCAGCCTTCATTGAAACGACCGTAAGTAAATGTCCTAACTCCCGTTTCATTGCTGCTTTCATAACTGACTTGAACCGTGCTTTTCCACGGTAAAGATGTAACCGTCACTTCACCCTTTTTCATATCTTGTATGGAAGACAAAACCCTTACTAATGTTTCAGGAGAAATTGAATGGTAAATGAGATAGATCATCAGATCGTCACTTTCGAAAACCTCATTCATCATTTGCAATTGGGCGACTTTTGATTGCTATCAGCCTTACTATTCTTGTTTTATCATCAAAACCCCTCTAAATTCTACAATTTTTACGTATATTTAACTTTTAACATAAAGATGGATAACCTCTTTTAATTTAGGCTATCCATCCGGTCTTGTCTTGTTATTCATTTTTTCTTGTCTTTTTTGACTTTACTTTTCTTACTCTCTATATACTCTATTCCAAACTCGGCATCACTTGCGTTATTTGTAATTTCTGCCTCGTTACGACCTCGTTTCTTTTTAGCCATTGTTGTCCTCCTTCTTGAGATCAATTTGTTTACAGCATCTAATTTAATTATCCACCATTTTTATTACTTCTATCATGGTAACAGAAACTCAACTAAAATTTTCCCCAGTTGGGACGTTCAAGGAATTGACGTTACCCCTGGAAAATTCATCTATAAAATACCAACGATAAAATAACCTTGAGGAGTAATAAGTGAGCGACATTGTAACAAAACTCCAGTACCACTTCCATTTAACATATGTAATTAATCTTGTGTTCCTTTCAATTAAATACTCAACAAAAGTAACTACTCCTGAATGGAACATAATATAAAAAAATTTCAGTAACCTATTTTTATGTTCTGGATAATTCATATTAAATATGGCACATAATGCAGGATATATAAAATATTCAAATGAAAAACTCGTTTTATTCGCTTTCTTAAAAAACCTTACAGGATATTTAATTAGTCCTTTTTCAACAACGAGCAAACCAAACAGCCACGTTACCATTTGTTTATAGAGAAAAGCGAGAATTGCATGTTTGACTCTGTTTCTTGGTACATTCAAAACTAAAAAAACAATTGTAACTACCCAAGACAACAGTAAAATTCCTTTATCTTTTGACATAATTTCACCTCCTGTGTTTATAGGGGGAGATTTATAGGTTAAGCATAATCCAGGTCTTTCGATTGTTTACTAATCACGTCCCTCATGAAGCTTTCTCCTTTATGAACATCCAATATTTTTTTACCGTAATTTAAAAATTGTACTACTTCATCCTCAGATAAATGTCGCAAATCAAAAGGAAACTGCTCCATGGACTTAACGGTTTCAAAGATGTTTTCAAGAGTGTACCTTCCTTTATCTGTCATGGACACGAGTTTATATCGAGCTTGATGTTCTTTCGTTCTCACATGGATATATCCGCTTTTTTCAAGACGCTTAAGTAATCTTGTAACTGTTGATGCATGCCAACAGCCTAATTCACCGATCTTTGAAGGTGTTAACTCATTTCGATTCGTAGAAAGAAGAAATAAAATATGCTGTTGAGCTGGTGATATATCGTATTCCTTTCCTATCTCTGCCCACTGGTTTTCCATACAAAAATACAAGGCTCTAACTGTTAGTAACAGCTGTTGTTTTAGAAAGACATTCAATCTTAACCCTCCTCACTTGTATCTACAATTGCATGTACAAGTAATATTCTCCTGAAACTAAAGTCATATACATAGGGACTTTCGTTTGGTGCTTTTAAAATTTTTATATTTAATCAGAATTTAACTAATGAGGTGCGCAGTTGTTAAATGACTCTTTCTCAAAGCTCAAAGTATGCTCACCATTCGCACCGACTAGTTTGCGGGCTCTCCTAGGTTTTTCCCTTACCACTCACGATTTACACCGTTTCGTTCACGTCTTCTCCTAATTTTCCCCTCTTCCGCTCCACGATTCACGCTTATTCTGAGGCAGCCCTTTGGAACTGCTCACTAGATGAATAAATGATTAGCTCTTTTGGGATGATTTAATATGCAGCTTAATAGCAACGCAGTTTACGAAGAACACATTTTAAAAATACAAAAAGGACTGTTGAAATAACAGTCCTTGGATTAGGAACATTCATATTTGTATGTAAATTATCACGTGTAGAAAACCACACTGAGCATTATCAGTGTTTATCTTCACTGGCTCAGTTAAAATCCTCACTCTTGTTCCTCATTCAGAAACACAACGTCTTCTATTTTAACTAGTTGTATATCTGAATACAAAGTGGTTTGTTCTTTTCGTATCTCGATTTGCCCATTCTCATAGTCATGCAAAACAATATGTATTTGGTTTTTATAAATGACTTTTATCCCTCTCACTTATTCTCACCACATTCATTAGTACTAAGCAACTTCCTTTACTTATCTAGTATATTTGGTATATTAATCATACTTCATCTATTCGTATTTAAAAGTGGCTAGTTGCTACATCTGATACGAATATAATTATAATCTACAATACATACACCTACTTACACCCAGTGATATTGGCGATTTAGAAAGGACTAGTTTATTTATGAGAGATTGGTTAAAAAATGTTAGAAAAGAAAGAGGTTTAACACAAGAAGAAGTCGCTTCATCAGCATTCATCAATCGCGCATTCTATTCACAAATCGAAAACGGCAGTCGTAATCCTAGTTTTGAAGTGGCTAAAAATATTGCAACTACATTAGGAATCAGCCCATCTGCTTTTTTTACAAATGAGTTTAGTGAACCTTTTCAGCTCGCTTTGAGAAACTCTCCAATGATTATTGCTCATTGTGATTTGGAGTTAAGATATACTTGGATTTTTAATCCACATCCTGATTTTGAACCAGAAAATAGTCTTGGTAAACGAGATGACGAATTGGCAATCAACGAAGGTACACTGGATTTAATGGCCTTAAAACAAGAAGTCATAAGAAAAGGTAAAAAAATGCGAAAAAAAATTTATTTTCCTTTATCTGATGGCGTGCATTGTTATTATGTGTTCGCCGAACCTCTTGTAGACAGCAACTCTCAAATTGTTGGAGTCGTTACCGCTTCAATGGACATCACCGAATTCACAACGGATGAGGAAGAATAAAACAAACTATACTATGCAGAGATTACCTAACAAGCACGTTAGTAAACTACATAAATAAATAAATAAATAAATAAATAAAAAAGCAAAGCGTAGAAGAAATAACCTCTTTCGTTTTGCTTTTATTTTTATCTAAACTTCTATTGTGTAGTATACAACCTTGATATCGATCAATTATCCATATAAATCCAACCCTACTACGCTAAGGTCTTCACGATCGACGACGAGTATGATGCGGTCAGCAAAAGAGGCAAATGTTCTAATGGAAACCGCTTCTAATAAATCCTCTTTTAATTTCCAGCCCCTTGGTATTAAGGAAAGCACGCCGTCTCTAGCAAAAAAAGAGCTCTTTATAAAATCTCCAATCTCTTGGGCTTCTTTCGTATGGATGATTTGTACGTTTTTTTTATCAATCAAATAGTATTTTAACTCTCGGGGTTGAGCAGGTAAATTCAACTGTTCCGTACGATATAGGTCGTGTACTAACGGTAATTCCCCTTGCACTAGTCTTTGTTTCACTATTTTTTTCGATCCTTCTTTCAGAAAACGTACATTGATTTCTACTAGTTTTTCATCAACAACTATCTTTTTCACATCTTGGTAATGAGGCACCAGTTCATTCATAATGATGTCTTCCGCCTCTTTAGTCGGTGTTGGTAAAATGGTTAGTGCATCTTGTCCAGTCATCACATCATAAGCAGCAAAGAATTGACAAACAGCCGTCATATCAGTAAGTTTCTTCCCGCACTGTACTGTTTCAATTGTGAATGGACCACATTCCATTTGATCCTGTCTACTAGGTTCCTCTATTTCGATCAATCCATTCATTTCTTTTCTACCTTCTTCCTTTTTTATAACAAGCTACTGTTCTGGGTACGTCTCTTGTAAAAACTTAACCGATGCATTAATGAACTCCTTTAATACATCTATATTGATATCTGCGACTTTGTTAATGTACACGCACGCTTTTCCAGTCGTGTGTTTTCCAAGCTTCTCCAGAAAATAGTCTCTTTCTGTAAAGCCCGTTGCCATATATAAGCTAATCTTCGCTTTTCGCGGTGAAAAACCAACGAGTGGTGCATCCCCTTCATGACCCGAAGCGTATTTATAATGATAAGATCCAAACCCAATAATACTCGTCCCCCACATTTTCGCAGGACAGCCTGTTGTTTCAGCAAAAATATCAAGTAATTGATAAGCATCCGCTCTTTTTTTTGGATTGTCAACACTCTCAATAAATTCTGTAACATCTTTATCATTTTCTTTTGTTTTTAATTCGTATGCCATTACCTTCGAAACCCACCTTCAGAATGTATGATTTGACCTGTAATCCAAGCGGCATCCTCACTCACTAAAAATTTTATCGTTTTTGCAACATCCTGTGGTTCCCCAATCCTTCCAAACGGAAACCGCGGTTGTATTTCCCTCTTTATTTCTTCTGTCATCCAACCCGTATTCGTCGGTCCTGGGTTGACGGCGTTGACTGTTATACCTAATGGGGCGAGCTCCGCAGATAATGTAATCGTGAGCGCATCAATCGCCCCTTTTGTCGTCGCATAGGCCAATTCACCAGGCATCGGTCCTTGAAATTGTCCAGATGTTATATTGACTATTCTGCCTCCAGACCTTTTATTAAACCCTTGTGCGAATAAACTACTTAACAGTGTGGTTGCACGAATGTTGACCAGAAAATGCTGATCTAGATCATCAGCTGTTATATTCGAATAATCATTGTTTGTTGAATGTGCTGCATTATTAATTAATATGTCTGGATAACCGAGTTCCTCGGTCACTCGTTGTAATAGTAGTTGCGGTGCATCAACTTGAGTTAGATCCAGCTCCATACATGACACGTTAACCCCTTTTTGGCTTAACAAATCTTTTATTTTCATTGGTTCATCTTCATCCATCTTCCACGGCATCGTTTGATCGTACTTCATCCAATATGTAAAAAAGATATCGTATCCGGCTTCAGCTAACTCCTGACAAATAGCTGTTCCAATCCCTTGTAGACGGCTTACACCCGTAATAACGGCAATTTTTTCTTTGGCTTGATTCATAGTTCCCTCCAATGCTCGCATACTTAAATAGATTTTTTACTATAAAGTAGTAGATCTAATTAATAACACTATATAAAACAATGCCGGAATGAGCGTAAGACCAACACCTACTACTCGAGTTCGACCTTTGAATTGCAGTAAAAAGCCAATGGTCCAACAAATAAAAAACAACATATAATACCATCTGTAATTAGGAGCATCCGTTTCAGCTATCCCCGGTCCACTCATCCATAGCGAAAAAAGAAAAACAGATCCACCTGTAACTAAATTAGAAAGAAACCTTATGATTTTTATATCGATCCCCCTCCGACCTAACTGTTTTCCCTATATTTTACCATTAATACCCAAGAGTTAGCATATCCCTTTACTCTTTTTGATAGGCTCTTTTTACAAAGATTGTTGCTCCGTTCTTTTGGACCGTAAGCCAAGCGAATGCTTGGCTCTTCACGCTATGCGTGAAGCTTTTGAAAATAAAAAACATTACTTACTATTGAAGTAATGCTTCCGTTTGATATGAAGTTTATTCAGGAATAACAGGTAATTGTACGGTAAACATCGTACCCTCATTTAATTTGCTTTTTACGTGCACAATTCCGTTATGGTTTTCAATAATCGTATAAGTAACCATCAAACCAATTCCTGTACCCGCTTCTTTCGTCGTATAAAACGGTTCGCCTATTCGACTTAACTGCTCTTCTGTCATGCCTATTCCTTCATCTTGAACAGAGACATTCACATAATCCTGTTCTTTCTCCATCTTAATCAAAATAGTACCACCATCAGGCATAACTTCAATGGCATTTTTTATTAGGTTGATAAATACTTGTTTAAGTTGGGAACTTACTCCTAGTACGGTGGCTTCTTCGCTTTCAAAAACGGTAGCGATGGAAATCGATTGCTTAAAAGCTTCCGTATCTAAAAGGGCAACTATATCTTTTAAAAGAAGATATAGATTAACTTTAGAAAAATCGGTGTTTACCGGTTTCGCAAGTGTAAGAAATTCACTTGAAATTAAATCGATTCGTTCTAATTCATCCTCCATAATATGGAGGAATACGTCATTGGGAATCGTCCCGGAACGAAAAAGTTGAACAAATCCCTTTAATGAAGTAAGGGGATTTCTTATCTCATGAGCGATGCCAGCCGCAAGTTGCCCCGCAACATTCATTTTCTCGGCTTGTATCATCATTTGTTCGGTTTGTTTTCTTGCCGTAATATCACGGCATACCGATAATATGTACTTCTCACCTTCAACATCAATCGTGTGGGCCTTAATTTCAACGGGAATTTGCTGTCCCTCTTTACTAATATGTATCGTTTCAAAAAAGTGAGTTTCATTATGAAAAATGGCATTAACTAGTTGAAGGTACTCATCTTCTTCATGTACATCAATATCAACAAGGGACATTTTAAGCATTTCTTCACGAGTGTAGCCTAACCTACTATAACCAATTTGATTTACGTTAATAAAGTTTCCGGCTCTACCATTTCTGTACAGTTTAAAATAATAGATCCCATCCGAAATATTGTTAAATAACTGATCAAATGCTTTTTCACTATCACTAAAGTTTTGAGCCATTTGCTTGTATGCATTGAGTTCCAGCTTTAAATGTTCAATTTCTTGATGTAACCTATCAATTTCACTTTTTTCGTTATCTTTTGGTTCTTTAACCGTTTTCAAGTTATTCGTATTCAAGCTCTCACCCCACTCATGCATAAATGTAAAAAAATTACACAATCTATACTACTACTATAATATAACTTTAACATAACGTTCGTCTAGAATACTTGTCTTTTGACGTCTAGTTGATTTAACTTCAGTTCGTCAACAAAATACCCATCGAAATTTTTCCAAATCTCATGTGCTGGGGAAATACATATATTTTCTATATTGTGCAAGAATTCAGTGTGATCGGCAAGGCCAAATGCATGGTCAGCTTGCTTTAATAAGTAGTTCCTCATCGGGGTTTTTGGTTTTAATTCCCTCTTAAGAGACTCATGAAGATCCAGAGCTTTTTGCTTCGTTTCTTTTTTCGTGTACATATATCTTAAAATATGAAAATAGATGCTTAACCCAAAGTCATTAGCTTTTATTTTCGCTAACCTCTCTTCATCTTCCTGCAAGTAATCCACATAGTCGACGATAACCGAAGGCATTTGTTCTATTCGCCCGGTTAAATGTTCAATAATAAAATGATCGACAAGACCAAGCGTATAAATATGGTTATTTCTTTGCTGTAACTTTGTCTCCAATTCACCTAACAAAACACTTCTTAAATAATGATTTTCGTTTCTAACCCGTTCATGTTCAGTCGAGAAAAGCGCATATTGATAAAGCTGCATCGCAATAAAAAACCGATCGTTTTTAGCTAACTTGTATGCCGGAAAATCTCCTACCGCATATTCATTCTTGATGAAACTAGTCCCAAGTAAAAACAAGGTAATAATAGTTAAAGACACCATAACGGTAAATGTTGTTGATAGAATGACTGGATTAGTTGCTGTAAAAAAGATCAGTACAGACAGGACCATAACGCCTGCCCAAAGAATGATAGAAGAAATGGGACCCGCAATGATTGCTTTTGCATACGCCCGCTGTGTCTCTTCTAAGTCAGCTTGATCCTTAATTGCTCGAATATCAGGAATAGCGATTCCACCAATCGCTGTTAATTTATTCGGACGAAACTTAACCTTCCAACGTCCATTTTCTTTTATAAAAAATAAAAACATAACAATAACAGCCCGCATCTTAACACCATTTTTAGAAAAACTAAAGGCGTGACCAAACTCGTGAAAAGCCACTGCCATAAAATACGTACATGCAACGATTAATAGATTCACATAAAAAGGGAATGCCATATATTCAGCTGGGAACTCGATGCTAGACAAACTATAAGCAATTCCTCCGCCTGTAATGGCACCAATGATCATGTAAGCTATGAAAATAAGGTATTTTTTGAATTTTTGTTTTTTCATCTCATTCCCTCACTCCTAATTTTATGAGCTCATCGGCTAGTTAGTTTTCTAATGATGTTCATCCTCACTTAATATACGTATAAAAAACGATAATAGTTTCAAAGAAAGATGTATTTTTATTTTATTATGCTACGCCACACTTAATGTGAAAACAAAAAAACGGGCTTCGGAAAAGAACAATTGAAGCCCGGAACTAAACAGCCTATTTTTAATTGTTTACGTTATAAGGGAGTAGACCTATTCATTAACCATTCTTTCAAGACATGAGGTATTTTCCCCGTCATGGCAATGGTAACATGACCGCCATTTATTCTCTCGAATGTTTGGTCCTTACAAGTTAATAAACTCATGATCGTTTTTGTGTATTTTTCAGGAACAAGTTCATCATGCGTTGTTGATATAACTAGTGTATTAGCTTTAATGTTGGCTATTCTTACTTTTTTTCCACCAATCTCTAATTCATCATGTACTAATTGGTTTCCCAAAACCATCTTGATTAATTGTTTAAGCAATGCTCCAGAAAATGCAATTTGATCATTAATCCAATGGTATAACAACTTCATTTTCAAGTTCTTTGGTTTCTTTTTAAGAGATAATTTAGATTTAATCGTAAACGGAGTTGTTGCTAGGGTTATTGCGTTTTCAACAACTTTTGCCGGGATAATACCATACTCATCAATGATTTCATCTAACTCAAATTCATTTTTCTGTAAAGCATTCTTCCAGTCTGGAGGGATATTTAATTTACTAAAATCGATCGGTGTAGCAAAAATAATAAGGTTTTTGATCGGTGTTTCAGCTATTGCTGCATAAATGGCTGTAAGTGTCCCGCCTAAACAATAACCAATTAAAGAAATTTCTCCAGCATTAGAATGTAGTAGCGTCCGTTTTACCGCTCGATCCATATACTTCAGAATATAATCGTCTAAAGTTAAGTTCTTATCTTCGTATCCAGGTTCACCGAAATCGAGTAAATACACATCATATCCTTCTTTTAGGTAAGCTTCAATCATACTCATTCCAGGATGTAAGTCAAGAATATATGATTTATTAACTAATGAATACACAAGTAACAATGGAGTTTTAAACTTTTTAGCTTGGGAAGGATAGTACCATAATGTGGCCTTATTTAACCGCCAGATTAATTTTCTAGGTGTTTGTCCCACTTTTAAATCTAAATAATCTTTATCAGTGGATTGGCATTTCAACCGACTTCTGTCATGCTTATTTTTCACATCATCTCCTCCGATCTAATAGTCGTTCAAGTAACTCTTTTGTTACTAAGGAGTTATCAACTGATGTGTCAAACATGTTTTGTTTGAACATATCCTTCCATACTTTCTTCCTATCTTTATCGTTACTTCTATACTGTTCCTGATGATGTTTTGGCGTATATTTTTCTACGTCTCCTGCTGCGTCATTAAGTTTCTCTTCTAAACTATCTATTTTTTCCTCTAGTTGTTTAACTAGCTGTGCAACATTCGCTACATCGTCTTTGGTTGGTGTGTTTAAATGTAACGCTATCACATCAGCATACTCCCGAGCTAACTTTACAAATTCATAATGTGATTTAGACCCTAATTTTATAACCTCAACCAGTTTCGGGTCTTTTAGCAACTTATGAACAACACCACTAATCGTATCTTCAGTTTTTTTAGTTATCGGCTTTAAAGCTTGTAGTTGTTTTACTTTTTTCTTTTGTACCAATCGTATCACTTCCTTATTTTCTCATACTAAAAAAGATACACTTTTAAACTATTCAAATCTTTACCGATTGGTTTTCTATTTTGCCTACTTTTGACTATTTTTAGGCATCAGACACAACTGTCTATCCTCAATAGTTTACTTCTTGGTCATGGTGGCCTATTTATTAACAATAATTTTATAGAGTAGATATTTGTACAAGCGGACATCATTTTTATTCATACACTAATAAAGCAGACTTAAAAAAAGAGAGGGTTCAGTTGTATGGAGAATTCAAGAGATTGGCATCAGATAAACGGACCAAGAGGCAGCTGGTTATATGGCAACCTCAAAGCATTTCAAAAAAATCCATTACTTTTTCTTACCCAAATATCTAATGTCTATGGGGATGTGGCTAAATTTCGTTTAGGTCCCTTTCAGAAAGTCTATCACGTCTCAAATCCTGATTTAATTAAAGAAATCCTAGTTACGAAACAAAAGAGCTTTATAAAATCTAAAGACTTAAACGTATTAAAAGACGTTGTCGGCGAAGGCCTCCTTACAAGTGAAAAAGAGTTGCATTTGCAACAGAGACGACAAATCCAACCTGCTTTTAAAAAAGCTCATATTACTCATTACGCACAGGACATGATAGACGTAACTGCTAATTATATTTCTCATTGGGCAGATGGAAGGGAATACCTCATGTCAAAAGAGATGATGAATGTAACACTTGGTATCATTACAAAGACAATGTTCAGCATGAACTTTGATGAAGGTTCTCAAGCAATTGGTCAACCCATTGAAACGTATATGAAATTAGCAGTTAAAAGAATGCGTGCAATCGTTCGCTTACCGCTCTGGCTACCTACTAAAAACAATAGGGAATATAAAAAATCCATCGATAAACTGGAACAAACTTTAGCCAACATCATTGAAGAAAGAAGAAAAAGTAAAAACAGACACGAAGATTTACTGGGGATGTTAATGAAAGCACGTTCTGACGTCAATGGTCTGAGAATGTCTGATCAGCAATTAATGGATGAACTGATGACGATATTTTTAGCCGGACACGAAACGACTGCCAATGCACTGACTTGGACTCTGTACCTACTCACACAGCATCCTCATGTTATGAAAAAGTTAAATGAAGAACTTAGCGAAGTAATTGGTGACCGGAACATTCAACCTGATGATTTTAGTAAGCTGACTTATACACAAAATGTGTTTTGGGAGTCACTTCGACTCTTCCCGCCAGCCTATGTCATTGGGAGACAGGTAGAGGATGAGGTAGAAATTGGGGATTATTTTTTTCAGAAGGGCGAAATGATCTTAATGAGCCCCTACGTCGTTCACCGCAATCCGCTTTATTTTAAGGACCCGACTTCATTTATTCCTGAGAGATTTGAAGGAAACTTATTAAAAACATTGCCGTCATTTGCTTTTTTTCCGTTTGGTGGCGGACCGAGAGTATGTATTGGTAATCATTTTGCGGTCATGGAAGCTGTTCTCGTTTTAGCTTCTATTTTCCAGCGTTTCAACTTAACACTTGCTCCCGATCATCACGACATCAAACCCCAACCACTCATAACACTGAGACCGAAACAAGGAATAAGAGTGATTGTGACGAAAAAATAAATGTGTTATTGGTTGATAGTAAGTTTTCATGAGAGGTGGACACCATTTTTCCAACTCTCAGTTACATACGACTAAAAAATCGGTCACCTAAACTACAAATTCTTTTTAAGTGGGCAGCACGAATCATTAGGGATAAAACTGAATGGTGATGAATGATGATGAAACATAAACACTAACTGTTTCTTTAGAATAAGCGTTTGTATTACATTGCTAGAATAATGCTATTGGACTGATAGCACTACTCTATCAATAAAGCGATGTATTCTCTTCCACTTGGATTTGTAGCTTCCCGTCTTCATCTACTGACTGAATTGTAACAATTGCTTCTCCTGAATAACCTTGTTCAATATAGCCAAATACCGTTTCTTGATGCAGTCTCCCCTGCTTATCCTGATACTGTAATTCCATCGAGGTTTCACTAAAATCTTCAGTTGGTTTGACTTTCAACTTATGTTTTTTGTTCGCTGGTATTGCAGGTATGTCTACGTTAGGAATGCTAGTATAGTAGGTTAGATACATCCCCGAAATTTCTGAGTTGGTTTCGTTGCGAATTTCAACCTTGAAGCCTCGATCGAACAACGATGTGAAGTAATACCCAGCTACGAATCCTAGCAATATAAAAATGATCAATTTTTTAATTTGATCACCCCTTTTCCTACAATTGTAGTTTAACAGAATTATCCAAAAAAGAATTTATTTTTCGTAAATCATCGATCTTTATATTGTACTTTCGTTGATCCGTAAAAAAACAAGCTATCAAAAGATTCATATCTGGACCTATTCGATAGCTTTTATATTTCTTGCACACTATATCATTTGAATCGAATTTGCATCAGCAGTATTTACAATTTGAGTAAAATGCTCATAACGCTTTGTTACCTCTACTAAAGGATCCGCGTCATAATACAGCTTTTCCTTTCCACGGGTTGCTAGTACGATTGGGGCGCCTTTGAATTTTACGGCTTCGATAATCTTTCCTGCATTTTTAACAAAAAAACCCGTCTGATCACGGTTATTGTAAGAAACGGTATGAGAATCGAGCCACCGGGCGATATCAAAGACGTCATACGATTTCGGAAAAAGTAAGGAGGTAAGAAATGTCTTATCTTTTACCTCTAACAGCGTAACAAAACAATCCGCAACTTGAATGGATTGACTTTTAAATTCGTCAAACAGCAATTCATAATCTTTTATAAAACAATATTCGTAATCATCGTCAAACTCTCTCAAATAATGTTCAACCTTATGGACCATCTTCTCCATTCGAAGGTTAGCTATATCGATAATATCCACTCTTAATACCTCCCGTTTTTAGGTTAGTCTTTTAATACCTACACTATTTACCGAATTAACTGGTCGACTGCGAGCAATATTTCTTTTGCGCTTCCTTCGATGATCAAATCAAAAAATGAGTGATGGTCATTCACTTCTTTATTGATATAAACGGTTTTCCCCTGCGTCATTTGTGGTAATTGACTTACAGGATACACTTTTAAACTCGTCCCAATGACGATGACAAGATCAGCTCGCTCGATGTGATGAAGAGCGCTGTTCCACGCATGTTCCGGCAGCATTTCACCAAAGAGAACCACATTCGGGCGAATCTGTCCGTTACAAATACTGCAGCTTTCTTTGTTTTTAAATTGTTCAAAACTTGCTGAACTTCCACATTGATGGCAGCGAAACGTCCGAATTGAGCCGTGCAATTGATCTACTTGTTTGCTGCCAGCCATCATGTGAAACTCATCGACATTTTGTGTTGCGACTTCATGAACAAGGTTCTTTTGCTCCCATTTAGCGAGTATACGGTGTCCATCATGGGGCTTGCAGTCTCCAAGTGTTTGAAGCCGAGTTGAATAAAACTCATGGAATAAATCATAATCTTCTTCTAGCGCATCGACGGTAGCCACGGTTAGAGGATCAATGTTCTTCCACCATCCAGATTTCGAGCGAAAATCTGGAATCCCGCTCTCCACACTCATACCCGCACCAGTAAGTACGACCGTATGGTTGGAATCCATTAATTCCTGATAAAGTTGATCGATTTTGTTCACTGATATCACCACCGAATCATAGTTTCCATTGCCTGGATGGTATGAACCATCATTTGTCCACTTACAAAATGAGTCCCTATAAAACAAGTTTACATTCCCATCTTTTCCATGTACTAGCCTTGTTAAAAGGGAGCTGTTCAAAACATGAAAATGAGTAGCAACATCCTTATTATTTATGCACTTTTACATGGAACACTTGGTCGATTTCATAAGTGAATGAAACGATTGTTTCTTGATTGGCAGGGACTTCAACCCAATATACAAGCTGTCTTGCGTTCTCTTGTTCAAACGAATGACTGCTTCTCATGATTTTCGACCATCGTTCGTATATCGTATGTTCAATTTTCATCATAACCGGTTCATCTTTTTTATTTTTAATGACGTATTCGTAATCGACATACTCATACTCACCCTCAAAATCATACGCTCTGTATCGCTTTTTTTCCTTACTATCTGTTACAATATCAAATGCCTTTCCAATCGTTAGTGTAACTAATTCGTCTTTCGGGGTATGCGGAATTTCGTCTTCCCCGATAAACTCTAACGTTTGATCGCTTTCATCTTCCTGGTACACTTTGACTTTGCCCTTAGGAAGCGGTATTCCCATTTGGTTGTCTTTACTGTTCATCATTTCAATCATAATCGGTGGTTGTTCAGTGTAACGATCAACAACGTAATATTTTTTGTATTCACCGTTTGCAATATTCAAAAAATTAATTTGCTTTTCTTGCTGATTTTTTAATTGCACAGGTCTGCTTAAGGTGTACATATGCTGGTCCGCAAAACTTTTTTCAGTGAAATTCTCGGCTTCTTCTTCGATTGACATTTGACTATAAACGACATGCTCATCGTGATCAAAATCACGTATATCATGAACGCGATTTACTTCACCCGCAATGAGTTTTAATTGGGCTTGGTTATACGTTGTACCAGATTGATTGTTAATCTGTACCCAGCCAGTGAGTTGAAATGTATTGTGTTGCAGCTCTAAAACATAGTTTCCGTTCCACTGTATTCCTTTTGTTAAATACGAAACTTTAATTTCATGGTTCAACCGTTGTGGCTTGATATTCCATATTAGAGCGGGCTTGACCATTAGTCCTGATGGCAAGGAAGGCAAAATGAGCTCACCTGCAGGATTTATGATGATTTCTTTCGTATCCACTATTTCACCAATTATTCCATCGGTTACACTTAATAGTCGAAGTCTCGTCTTTTCGCCCCGCTCTTTATCATGGACCGTAACGACTTGTTCTAAGTATTTTTCTAGAAGTTTCCTTTGATTGACAAGATCATAGTCAAAATTAAATTCCTCTACTTTTAGACCACTCACAATGATAGAATCGGTTTCTATTTTTTCAGCTACATCCACATATTGAACTTCTGATATGGCATCCGTACTATAAAGCTTTCTTTCCTCTTTCACAAGACCGAAACCATCATTATATATCGTAATACTAAGCTTTTGACAATCCTCATTCGTTGTTTGCAGTCTCATTGTCATTTCTCCTTTTTTCCAATTAGTATGTTATTCGAGCAAACGAAAACTTTATCCTATGTGCAATTATTAAATTTCGATGAACTTTCTCGATTTCCATTTCTTCTCTTATTTTACACAGATGAAAGATGGGACCTTTTCCTTTTTTGGGTATGGTTATAAAAAGAAGCAAATACATGTTGTGTTTTGAAGTAGGCTATACGACCAAAACCTGAAAAACCGACTACACATACTGTTAGTCGGTTTCATCATAAAAATTATATTTATTACTTTTTTGGTATTTTCTTTAACGTCTCTCTCTTGAAAGCTTCGGTATTAAATAGATAGCTAAACCTCCAACAAAAACATGTAAGATATGAGCTGTAAGTTGATATTGCTCATGTAGATCTACTTCTGCTGTATATGTGTTGAATAAAAAGCCTAGTAAAACAACAATCGAAAACCATAACAACTGTTTCTTTGTCGTTTTTTGGAGCATGTAAAAAATAATACCACCTAAAAATAAAGCCATAAAGGTTGCAAAGGATATGAAGACGATATACAAAGTATCACGGTCTTGGCCAATAAAATTGGTTTCATGTCCGACAATCAATCCCATTAGAATAAACACAACATTAACAAGCATAGTAGTAATTACTCCTGCGAGTGCCCCTATTTTTAAATACGAAGTAAATTTTTCCTTGTACATTATAATTCTCTCCCCCTAGTAAACGATATATTTCCAAGCTTCTTTAAAATCTTCTGCATACTGCTCAAACGATATCGGTTCCCGCTTTAAAATATTTGCCACATCTGCCGTTACTTTTTCTGCTGTTCCTAATCGCGTTAGGACGTAAAGCATTGTCATGACATTGGCAAATTCTTTTTTTGTTCCTCTTTGTATGATCGTTCGGCGAAACTTAAGTACGCCAGGATTATTATAAACAATCTCTCGCCCCAATGTGTTGGTTAGTATTTCTGCGACTTCGTCGTAATCCAACGCCTTAGCACCAGTTAACGTATAACTGTTCCCTATATGTCCTTCCTCTGTTAAACAAACCGTTGCCACTGATGCAATGTCCCTTGTATCAATAAAACTTGTCTTTGCTTTACCTACTGGCATAAACAGTTCATTTCGAATAGCAATATCTTCACGATGCGTAGTATTTAAGTTTTGCATAAAAAATCCCGATCTCAAAAAGGTATAACCAATCGCTGCTTCTCGGATCATACCCTCAATTTTTCGATGTGGTACAACTGGATTTTTTTCTACTCCCATTAGTGACACAAACACTATTTGCTCAATGTTATTTTTCTTTAGAGCATCGATAAATGGTTGCATATCTTTTTTCGGGTCGGCAAGTTGAGGCGGTCTTATTAAAAAGACTTTATGAATTCCATCAAGTGCTTGTGTAAACGTTGCGGGCTTAAGAAAATCAAATTCAACCATTTCAACATTCAGGTTAGCAAAAGTTCGTCTTTCATTTTCTGCATTGCGAACGGCCACTCGAACATGTTGTTTATTTTCTGCTAACTCTTTTGCAACATAATAACCGATATTTCCTGTTGCACCTGTCACTAGAATCGATTGACTCATGATAATACTCCTCCTCCTTCAGTTTTATTTTTGATAAATGTCTAGTATCTAAAATGATGTAGTCTCATTTTGTTAGTAGACCAGTCTATATAATAAAGGTCTAAAATAAAAGGTCTACTTTTTTTATAAAGTACACCTTCTCATTTAGCTAACAAAAGTGGAATATAACGGGCGATTTGACGTAACGGTTCACTATCTTTTTTTGTAAACACATTAATAAATGCACCTTCAATCATCGCATTGATGACTAAACCAAGCTCCAATGCTTTTTCTTTTTCAAAACCACTATCTAATAACTTTTCCGCAAAGACTTGGTGCCATGTTTCATAAGCTTTTTGGCATGATAGACGAATGACTTCACTTGAATGTGCAGTTTCTAATGCTACTGCCGCAACTGGTAATCCTTGTTGGGACTCTCGATTTTCAAAGGCATCTGCTAAATCATTTATGAAATTTTGAATAGCTTCGGCCGGGTCTTTACTTTTCTTCAACCCTTCTTTTATCCGGTTGGAAACTAATTCAGCAGTCCGTTCGACTGCAACACTGGCAAGTTGTTCTTTCCCCTCTGGGAAATAGTAATACAAAGATCCTTTAGGTGATCCGCTTTCTTTTGTAATCTGATTGAGTCCTGTCGCATGGTATCCTTGGGTTTGAAATAGCCTTGAGGCAGTTTCTATAATTTTTTCTTTAGACGATTTTTTCTGTTCACTCATACAACTACCACCTTGAAATTATAACAACTGGTCTATATATAATTTATTGCGTTCTGTTCATTTTGTCAACATTATTTAAACTAAACAGGCTGTGGTTTTTTATTCTTATTGCGTTTTACGTGTGCTTATAATGTAATCTAAGTTATTGCTGGTACTGTTTATACAGCTTTTCCGCTTCTGTTTTCATCCGTTCAACCAATGACGGTGGCGTAAGTACTTTTGCGTCGCTGCCCCATGTTAGCAACCAGCGCACTAATCCGTCACTAATTACCGCATTGGTCGTTATTCGAAACGTATCTTCTGTATGTGGACGAATATTTACATTTAAACCAAACCGATCGATCACCACATTAAGTAATTGATTAACGAACTCAATCTCAATGCTTCTTTCTTCTCCCGAGTACATGTGAAACAAGGTTTGCGCATAATGATTCATATTAAAATGAGGATCGAGAATAAACGTATTCTCAGTCACCCCAACATTTCGCATTCGGTCAATTCGATAATGACGAATATCGCCTTCTGGAACAAACTCGCCAATCAGATAGTAAAATTCATTATTCCAGACAAGGGCATACGGTTTAACCAGATAAGAATCTCCATTTCTATTCAGTTGAAATTCTTTGGAAAGATTATATTTTCCATATTGAAATTGGATCGTCTGTTGTTTCCAAATGGCTTCATGCAAGGAGTTGATCGTATTTCTGACACTCTTATTTTCTGTCTTTGTACCAGCTGGTAGTAAAATTCGATTTTCAAGTTGTTTTGCTAGATGATAACTCGTCATCTTTTTTAATTTATTTACTAGATTTTCGGTTTCTGATTGCGTGATAAACTTCGCTGAAGAAACAGCATCAATTAAAAGGCGTAACTCATGAATTTCGAATAAGCGGGTTTGGTGGCTGTAATATTTTTCAACCCCGTTTTTTTCGTGATTTTCTATAACATCAAACAGACCTGATTCTGCTAACTCTTTGAGGTCGTCTCGGATTGCCTTATGCCCCACCGTCTCTTCCGTGTTTTCATAATACAAGTCTACTAACTCTCTTATTGTTAGTTCATTCTGTTCGTCGGTGTATTTTTTCAACAAATCCCTAATGATCAATAGTCGTTGTTTTGTCGATTGCTTTTCATTCATCGAGGTAACCTCCATGGAGAATGGATTTATAGGTTTATTATAGCGTTATTACTTAAAGGTGTCGTTAAGGATTTTAAAAGGTGTTTACAGTTTATTATTAAGAACAAATTAGGTATTCAATAGAAGTCTCCAAACCATTGTCCTTAAGCTACAAGATTTTAGATACTCTAATTAACGCTTTCTCCCATTTTTTAATTTCCCACCCCACCTCTTCTTTCCTCCACCAACTGGAATTCCTTGGCTCATTCCCGCTCATACTAAGCCCGAGGTGAAGAAATTGATTACAACAAGCGAATTAACTGACCATATTAAAAAACATGCGGTTCCATTTAATAAGACAGCGGACCTCGAACCGTTAATCCAGAAAGCTGGTCAAGCGAAGTATGCACTGCTCGGTGAAGCGAGTCATGGAACGAGTGAATTTTATACAGTCCGGGCTGACATTACGAAGCAGCTCATTCAAGAGCATCAATTTTCCTTTATTGCCGTCGAGGGAGATTGGCCTGCTTGTTATGAAGTCAATCGTTACATTAAAGGAATGGCCCCCGAGTACTCAAGTGCTGAAGATGTATTAAAAAAATCGTTCAAGCGTTGGCCGAGTTGGATGTGGGCGAACCGCGAAATGGTCGATCTCATCGAATGGCTTCACGCTTACAATCAACAACAAACCGATCGAAAAATAGGCTTTTACGGAATAGATGTGTATAGCTTATGGGAGTCTATGGAAGCGATTGTTGATTATTTAAAAAAGATTAAATCCCCTGATTTGGACATAGCGCTACAAGCAATCGAATGCTTTGAACCTTATCACAGGAAACCTGAAAACTATGGGATTTCAGCGGCCTTTTATGGCGAAGACTGCATGAGTGAAGTGATGGAACTGTTATCAACTATAAAAGAAAACAAGAAGATGTACGATCAGGATCCTGAAGCAAACTTAAATATGAATATTAATGCGATCGCAGCTATGAATGCTGAACATTATTACCACACGATGGTGACGAACGATAATGAGTCATGGAATATTCGCGATCGTCATATGGTCGAAGCGCTACAACATATTAGTGAGTTTTATGGCTCTTCTGCTAAGGGCATTGTCTGGGAACATAACACCCATATTGGCGATGCGCGCGCTACCGATATGGCTAAAGAGGGAATGGTCAATGTCGGACAATTAACTCGAGAGGTTTTCGGGGAAAATCAAGTGTATGCGGTAGGGTTTGGTACATACGAAGGTACTGTTATTGCGGGAACGGAATGGGGTTCACCTGCTCAAGTTATGACTGTCCCTCAAGGCGTTAGAGGCAGCTGGGAAGAAGTACTTCATCATGCAAATGCATCTAACCAATTTTTACTGTTTACAGAAGAGAATAAAGAGCTTTTCTCTAATGTGATTGGCCATCGTGCGATTGGAGTTGTTTATCATCCTGAACTTGAACATCACGGCAATTATGTTCCATCCCGGATATCCCAACGTTACGATGCCTTTATTCATATCGATAAAACAACAGCTCTTTCCCCGCTTTAAAAGAGTATTTTGAGCGCTAATTTTTAACAAAATATGGCGTGCATTTTTCGATCTATAAAATTTTATATGAATTTCATTTACTTTAGTCATAAAACTAAGGATCTAAACATATATATAATTTAAAGGTTTAATCTGGCCTCGTTAAACCTATCGGATAACAAACTCCTTCATGTTATTCCTCCTAAGAAGAGGCCACTATTATTATCATTTCTCCTCAATTACTTCACTTTTATAGTGAAGTTTCTTTCTGTGTTTGGCTGTTTTCCCAACCTTAGTTGCTTTCAATCCCTCACGTACAGCTGAAGAGACGAGCCTCTGCTTGGCTCTCGACCAAGCAAGGAGCAACATTCTATGAGAAAAAATAATTTGGTGAATGAACACTCCCAGCTCTATCTCATTTACTTTTTCAAAATATCATTTAGCTCTCCCTCACCTTTTAACGCTTTAAAGTAAGTCACACCTCCAGCTTACTTCCCAATCCTCTCTTTGATTTCCTTTGATTTTTATACCTATTTTGCTATATTTAAGTAGGGGCCCGAATATACTTTTCTGAGATACATCAATTTACTGTTACGAGTGGAGAAGGGATGAACTATGAAGACAAATAAAAAAATAAAATCAGATATAGAAATTGCGCAAGCTGCAACATTAAAGCCCATTCAACAATTTAAAGAACAGCTTAACATTTTAGATGAAGAATTAGAGTTACATGGTCACTATAAAGCAAAAATTTCACTCGATATAATGACGCGTCTCGCTGATCAACCAGACGGAAAAGTCGTGTTAGTTACGGCGATCAACCCAACCCCGGCCGGTGAAGGAAAATCAACAGTAACGGTTGGTTTAGGACAAGCTTTAAACAAGCTAGGTAAAAACGCAATGATTGCTTTACGTGAACCATCGCTTGGACCAACGATGGGGATTAAAGGCGGTGCTGCAGGTGGAGGATACTCGCAAGTGTTACCTATGGAAGAAATTAACCTCCATTTCACTGGCGATATTCATGCGATTACAACCGCGAATAATGCATTAGCGGCCTTTTTAGATAACCACATTCACCAAGGAAACGAGCTTCGTATTGATACGAGACGGATTGTCTGGAAACGAGTTGTGGACCTAAATGACCGTGCCTTACGTCAAGTCGTGGTTGGTTTAGGAGGCCCTATTCAAGGGGTACCACGTGAGGATGGATTTGATATTACGGTCGCTTCAGAAATTATGGCTGTTTTCTGTTTAGCCACCGACTTGAAAGACTTAAAACAACGTTTAGCAAAAATTGTTGTCGCTTACAATTTCGATCAAGAACCTGTAACCGTTGCAGACCTCGGCGTAGAAGGCGCTCTAACGCTTTTATTAAAGGATGCGATTAAACCAAATCTCGTACAAACGATTGAACACACACCGGCGTTAATCCATGGCGGACCATTTGCAAATATTGCTCACGGCTGCAATAGTGTCATCGCAACGAAAATGGCGCAGAAGTTGAGCGATATTGTCATTACTGAAGCAGGATTTGGTGCTGATTTAGGAGCTGAAAAGTTCTTAAACATTAAATCTCGATTTGCTGATATAAAGCCAGAAACTGTTGTCATCGTAGCAACGATTCGAGCGTTAAAAATGCATGGCGGCGTTTCTAAACAAGAGTTACATATGGAAAATATCGAAGCGTTAAAGGCTGGATTAAGTAATTTACAGAAACATATCGAAACAATCCAAGCATTTAACTTGCCGTTTGTTGTTGCGATTAACCGATTTACGTCAGATACAGACCAAGAAGTAGATACTTTAAAAGCATTTTGTAGTGGAGAAGGATACGCGGTTGCCCTTACTGAAGTTTGGGAAAAAGGCGGTGAAGGTGGACTCGAACTAGCTCAACAAGTTCTTCAAGCTATGGAGCAAAATACTCATTCGTTCAAACCGTTATATGATGTGAGTGACTCGATTCCAAATAAGATCTTAAAAATTGCCCAAACCGTTTATGGAGCCAAAACAGTTGAGTTTTCCGATAAAGCCAAAAAGCAAATGGCCCAGTATGAAGCATTAGGTTGGGATAACTTGCCGATTTGTATGGCAAAGACTCCAGTTTCTCTATCAGATGATCCAACGAAGCTCGGTAGGCCGACTGACTTTACAATTACGATCCGCGAATTCAAACCTTCAATTGGAGCTGGCTTCCTCGTCGCTCTTTCTGGTAATGTCATGACAATGCCTGGACTTCCAAAAGAACCAGCTGCGTTAAAGATGGATGTCGATGAAGACGGTCGTGCTTTAGGGCTGTTCTAGATAATACTCTAAACCGTGTGGGATTCGCTTCCCATGCGGTTTTCATGTTGAAAGCTCGTTCGTCAATTACCTGTAATGTAATTTAAGAGGACTCACAGGCTCTTATTTGGCACTAAAGCATCGATTTCTAGAATTTAGCGGACTCACAGGCCCTTATTCACTGATATTCAGGAGAAAACCGTGGCTTATAAGTAAAATAGAGGCCTCTGAGTCCTCCAAAAGAGTAAAATGGGCAGTTTTTGCATAAATAAAGGCCTCTCAGTCCTCTAAACTCAATTTTATCCCTGACGCTTTGTCTATCCGATAACTCACTTTTCATTCCCGGCAGTTTGTTCACCCGATAACTCACTTGTCACCCCTGGCACTTTGTTCACCCGATAACCTCAACTTACATACTACCACTAGACTACTTGCTTCACCCTAAAACCGCAACCACTCACGGTAATGGCTCTGCCTCTAACCCATTTATCATAATCGTAGCTAAATGTGAATTATAGCTTCTCAAAATTTGCGCCGATTGATCTGACAGCACCCCACCTTGATAGTTTTGCAAACGTTTATTTATGAAAGTGTTCGAATTTATAAAATGCTCCATATCCAAGCTTTTATCCTCTAAGGCAAAGACAACGTTTCTAATGTTTGCAGTAATTATCGTAGATAAACACATCATACACGGTTCAACGGTTGTGTACAGGATACAGTTCAAAGCATTTTGTTTAAGGAAAGCGTTGCAGTTATTCATTGCATTGATTTCTGCATGCGCTAAATCATTTCCTTGTGTGAACGTCCGATTAGAACCTCGTGATATAACCACATCATTATGTACAATGATCGAACCGATTGGTGTATCCCCGCGCTTACCAGCTTCTTCAGCTTCCTTTAATGCCACTTGCATATAAAAGTGATGGTTAATTTCATTAAAGTTGACGATCACATTTTTACCTCCTTCATTATTTCATGGATATAGTTGAGTGGCTTTCTAATTATATCTCATCGTTTCTAGGTAGATGAGTAACTCTTCAACAACGTTTCATGATATAAAAGCTTCCTCTCTAAGGCCCTTATATTTTCCTACTCTAGTGCTAATTTCATTCCAGATTAAGCCAAAAATAGGCAAAAAAATAACGATCAAACCTTAACTGGTCGATCGTCATTTTTTTACTTGTTGTTAAGAAAATAGACCTCAATACCTTATGATTAAGCGTTCTCTACTTCAAACCCTTCATTTTTCCAAGCTGTCGTTCCACCTTCTATGTAGGCTACATCTTCAAAGCCCATTTGCTTTAAAAGATAGGCGCCAAGAGCGGCTTGACCGCCTGCCCCGCACGTGACGATGACTGGACGACTACGATCTGCTAATTCAGATGCTCTTAGGTGTTCTGGTAACTCAAGATCTGCTCGGATCGGTAACATTCCTAGTGAAATGTTCATGCTGCTTGGAATTAAACCACAAGCACCTGCATCTGCTGCGTCCTGAACATCAATGACCAGTGTATTTGGGTTTTGATTCATCTTTTCGCGTGCGTCAGCTGAAGAAATGCCAGAAACATTTTCTTTAGCCGTTCCCACCATTTGTTTAAACGTTAATGCCATGAAAATCCCTCCATTTTTAACAACAACATTATTGACGTACCGAACACTTTCTATTCGATACCCTTATTTTATTGCCCTTAATTTCTTATATTAAACCTTTATCTTCTATACAACGGATTAGGTACACCGATATAGGCATAATCGGTCACATCATCTTTTAACCGCATAATGGTTAATGCCTTTGTTTCCACCGTTTGGCCAAGCAACGCCGCCATATCCATTTCTATATCTTCTCGTAAGGTATTATCCTGTTTAAGTTCGATGAAAATGTCGATGCACACTTCTCTTACAACATCCCAAAGCTCTTGCTCATCAATCGGATATTGTCTCGCTAAATGAGCCGTAAGCTCACCGATGTGACTTTGGAACACCGTATGGATGACCTTGTTTTGCATTTCAACAAAATCGTCACCAATCGTAACGGAATTAGGATAAAAGGTACCAGGTACCCCTTGTTGTTCTAATCTTTTTTTATAAACCCTTACACCGCCTAAATCTCGAATCAACGCTTTAACAGGCTCATCGTCTTTAAACACGATCAATGAATTTTGTAAATGTCCTTCTAGGCCAATCCCATAGCGGGTCATCAATGGAATAATTCCAGAAAGAACGACATCGATATATTTTTTAAAGAAGGATTTTACATTCTCTTCTAAGGAATGGGACGGACGGCGCAAGTTGAATTGATCGACAATCTCATACACGACTAAACGGTTTGAAACAGGAGACGGGCTGTATAATCCACAGGCGACCATTACAGTTTGATCTTCATTGACGAGCGACTCCGGATTGGGACGAATGAGCAGTGATAAATTTTTATTTCGATGATACGATTGGGTGTCATTTTCGATTGTGGAGTTAAAACGTATGCCAAAGTCTTCACCTGCAACGCCAAATGTTCCGTTGAAGTATTCTTCTCTTTCTAAAATGGTTTTTATAATGCCTGTTAACTCTGGACCATTATGGACAGAGTTTGGAGAAATCGTTCGGACAGCACTAGTCATCTGTACGTTGATCGGTAATTTAAGGTGGTATTTTTTATCGACAGAAATCGGTGCAACCGTACGGACTGACAACGTCGGCTTTGTTGGGAGCTTATAATTGTCAATAAAAAAGATATCGCCCTTTTCTAACTCACTTGCATATAATTCCGGTAATGTTTGATCCTTCTGCCACGGATGAACAGGTAAAACGACGTATTCGTCAGCATTTACTCCTTTTTCTATACAACTATTAATAAAACATTCATAGAGTGCCGGGTATTCATTGGACCAGAATTCGTTCATTTGTCGGTGTTCAAACTGCGGATTTACATAAACGACATCTTTATGAAGGGCCACAAAAGACAGTTCAACCACTTGATCAAACTCTGAAGAATACTGCATAACTTCTTCGATCGTTAATCCACCTTTGGACTTCGTACAAGGGTGAAGCTGGTGTCCTGTCACACAAGACTGCTCAAAAAATAAGGCCCGATCAAAAGTTGGGTCTGTAACTGCTAAGCCGTTGATAAGCTCTAACGTCGTTTGCCAGTAGTTTTTCTGACTAATCGTTTTCAGCTCTTCATATTTCGTTTCCTGAAATAACAACCCTAATCCCATATTAGCCACACTATCGGCGAGCTCTAGCTGGAATCCCTCTAAATTGGAATACGTGATGTTTTGCTCTTCCATATATTCTTTCAATAGTTCCACTAAAAAGATCGGGTGTAAAACCTCAGTAACTGCCTGCTTATGATCAACAAATGTAACATTTACCCCAAGCCTATATCGATCATAACTATACTTCTCAGCGATTGGAATGATGATCTTGCCTTTTTGAAAAGTTAATTCGATTGGCTTCGACTGTGAAAGCTGCGTTTCGACTTGATCTTTTTGAATAAACCCTTCTCTTAACAGGGCATTGATCATTCGCTCCATGATCATAAATCGCGCTTTAGGTACGATCGTTAAATATGTATTCACTAACTCTGGATATGAAGTTGCAATGAAATCATGGATTTTCATTTCTTTTGTTTCTAAATTTAATTCAGTAAGTAACATTTACCCACTCCCACTCTACTTTTTAGGGTTGCTAATAACACAACAACGATAAGCCGCTGTTGTGTTATGTAATCCTATTAATGTTTATGTCTAAGCTGACCGTCCCTAGCACTGTTTAATGAATGAATTCGAGTTTAAGGAGCAGAATCCTTTTTGTTTCAAGGGAATTTAGGCAAGATTGTTACAAGCCTGATAACTTCCTCTTCGTGGACAGCCTTTACACATTTTCCCTTCCTCAGAAAGAGCATAATAGAGACAGCATGTTTTTCGTATTCGAACAGCTTGTCCCCCCAGGCTTGTCATATCACAATAGAAACCAGTGATTGGGTGACTTTTGTATTCTTTAAAAATGGAATGTTCGGTCGCATAAAGAAAATAATCAAAATCAAGTTGAATTATATCCCTTAACTCTGGGGCAAGATCGTCCCGCTTAAGTAGCGTCTCGAAAATCCAAAATAAATAAATCGCTGTATTTTCCCACAAAATGGGCTTTGGAACTTTACAAAGCTCTGAAATATTGTCCCATAAAGGACTTAAATGATCAACGAAAAGCTCTTTAATTAAATCATCCCTGCAAGTTTTACGATCCTCTTTTGTCTCAGGTATGTAAGCCGTCTGATCATTAAAGAAAAGACGAGGTAACCATTTCTCTTGAGAAGTAGAAGATAAAATCGCTAAATTTTCAGGCGACATCTTTAATTTTTTATTAAACATTAAAAACGAATAAAACGCAGAGGCAATAATAAGGTAACTGTATCGTTTTGAAAAGGCAGAACCCGTGACCATCAAGTCTGGAGCTTGTAACTCCTCTTGTACTTCTTCTAAAAAAGATAGGAGCTTTTCCTTATCAAACAGATCGATGACATCAATGTTTAACATTGATGCGCTTTCTTCCTCAAAACAAACCCGGTAGTCTGCCAATTTTTGCTGTTCTTCCAATGACATCAATTGAGTACACATACGAACCTCCAAAAACGTTAAGCATTAGTCGCCTTCTCGTGCCACTTTATTTATAACAGGTGTCGTTCACCTATTCTTTAGTCAGTTTTTAGTACAGTACAATCGTATCTGTAATGATAATCATTGTCAATTATTAAGCGATAATTAGAAAAAATAAGTTCATACAAATCGGTATACAAACAAAAAGACTGCGAAGACCTTATTGGTTTTCGTCGTCTTTTTATTAAAGATTTTTAATTATACTATTAAGAATGTGTAGTATGTCAAAACTATTTTAGATCAGTTGACATTATACCAAAAGTCATTAAAGTACATATCGATTCCATATTCGTCCACCTGTTCGAAAAAATCATCGTCCTTCGAAGACAAGATAATATGGTATTCGGTATTAGGCTCCAGTTCAAGGGGAAACTGTAATTTTTCTTGTTGCTCCCACAAGTTAGGAAAACGCTGAGGTATTGCTGCAATCCCATATTGGTCTAATATTGACGTACTCCCCACTTTTACCTCATCTAAAGTTTTCACTTGTTTATGCTTTTCATCTAAAATGAGTACTGCATAAGCATAGTCGGTATCATTATGAGGAACCATCCCCCATTCTGGAATGGTCAGTTCCGGCTCGTTTTCATATGCATTCCACAACATGGAGGCTATACCGACAGCAACTATCAAAATAATAGAGATAAAAAGATATCTTTGTAGTTTCTCCATTTCTTATCCCCTATCATTTTTGATTTCGTACAATGTGTATAAGTAGAAAGAAAGTTTCGGATTGTTCATTTTTCTGATCAATATTCCGTAAAAAACACCATAGTAATGAATGATCGAAATTAATATTAAGTTTTATTATAAATACGGTTATCTACTCTGGTTTTTGTCCAACAAACTGAATGACATGCGACAATCCATTATGTAACTTCCCCTCGTGTCGAACAACTTCTCCCATAAAAAAGTGGACAATACGCCAATCTGAAAAGCACCGTAAAAACTCATCTGGTTCGTAAAGAAGCTCAACGGTTTGTGGACCGCCACTTTGATAAGGAATTTGATAATGGGAATAAACTTCGGTAATAAAATAGCCTCCTGGCTTTACTGCTTCTTTTACACCTTTAAGTGTTTTCTTTCGAAGTTCTTCTGGAAAATGTCCAAAAACACAAACAATCTCATCCCATTGATTAGGTTGCCACTTGGCATCATTTAAGTCAACGAGTTCCGTCTTCACTGATACGCCTTTAGCTTCAGCTAACTTTTTCGTTTTAAGTAAACCTGACTCCGCATAATCCCATGCCGTAACGTTTAGTCCTTGTTCAGCTAAAAAGGCGGCATTACGACCTTCGCCTTCTGCAATTGCCAAAGCCTGGCCAGAAAGGTTTAACTTTTTCTGCATTTCTTTTAAAAATTCATTCGGTTCTGTTCCGTAAACATATTCTTCACTACTAAAACGTGTATTCCAGTCGCTCATTCTAGATACTCCTCCCAATTCACTTAGCTATTATTACGGGTAATCGTTAATTAAATATTTTTGTTTAATGCTAATAAACAGCGTTATGTTATGTTCATACCGTTACTTATATAACCCATCTTATACCACTATAGGTATCAATTCAATTAAACTGTTTACAGAATTGCTCTTGTCCAACTTATTTTTAATTCTTTATCGATAGAGTTTCCTTAATTTTTAATCATTGAATGTAAAAAAGGGCCGATTGCGTCAGCCCTTCTCGTCCTTAATCTACTTTATTATTTTCTCATTCCATAGAACACATAGCTGTAATCATCGGAATGTTTATCGTACAGTTCGATTTCTTCGCGCAACATTTGCACCACTTTTAAAGCATCCTCGTTTTGTGGATATTTTTGCACCATTTTATTGAGATTTGCTTCAAGTGGACTGTAGTATTGCACTGTCCAATCTTCTTTCGGAAGGCCAAAAGAAAATTGGTAATGATAATTGTTTTGTTCGACTTGTGTTATTTTATTTACAATCGTATCCATCTCTTGATACGCTGTCTCCCAAAACGTTTTACACTCTAAAGAAGGATGGTTATTTAGCCAAGAGATTTCACTACAAACAAGATACCCATCCGGTTTAAGGTACTTTTTCCAGTCTCTTAAGCCATTTTGAAACCCAGCGATATAGATCGTACCTTCTGCCCAAATGAGATCGAAATGTTCTAAAGGAAAATCTAGCTCAAACATCGATACATTCCTTACTTCAACTCGATTTTCAAGACGATTTTTTACCACTTTTTTCTTTAGTTCATTTAAAAATCCTTCATGCGTATCAATGGCTGTGATATCGGCTGCAGGAAACATTTCCGCCAAAATCATTGTATGACTTCCTGTACCGCATCCAATATCTAGTATTCTCAGGTGATCTTTTACATCTACATCTAGCATAGAAATAGCTTTTTTAGTTGATGTCTCGCTACCTGGTGCTAACCTAATTAAATTTTCAAATGCCTCAAAAAAGTATAGACTCATATCCGTAAACACGCTCCTCTATCATTTTATTATTATATAGAAAAGGCGCCTACCAGTTCTAAACAGAAGTGATTCAAACAAAACCCTCCTAAGTAAGATACTTCCATCTTAATTAGCAATTGAAGTACCGTCAAGTGGAGAGTCAGCAATCTTTGGTCTAAATAGATTATTAAAACATTTCTACGTAAACCGCTAAGTTCTCATCTTCACGAAGGACTTTGAGAATTTGTTCGATATAATCTGGTGAAAATAATCGTTTTTCATTAAAGTGCACAGCATATAGCGCAGCAATTTCTCTAATCTGTTCATTACTGTTTCCAAGTAGTTCGATAATCTTGTTTTCAAGTATTGTTATGTATTTTAATTCTATCAATTGCTTCTTCTTAAGCGCGTGCAGGTAATTGAATGCTTGAACGATTTCTTCATTATTATTGGAGGACAATGCTTGAACTATTGCTTCTGTCGTCCACGATTTTTGATTTTCTTCATTAATATCATCTATTAACTCTTGGTGACTATCATCATGCAAAGTTAATCCGTTTAAAAACTCTTCAAACGAGTTTGCAAGCTTGATCACCTTGTCCTCTTCGCTCTCACATTCTATGTAAATGACCAGTGGATCTTCTTTCGTATTCCTGTAATCAAAAGCAATCCAGGATTCACCCTCACCTGATAAAATGACAATATCCTTAGGCAGCCCCCATTCCTGAATTAAATACTGACTGTCTAGTATACTATCCTTTTCACCAATACCTAACAGGTGGTCAACATGAATATAGTTTTCCCCCATATTGGTTGGTTCGTTGGTAGGGTAAGTAGTGTATTTGATGTGACCACCATTCTGTTTATTCAGGAGTTGGATATAGGACTTCGGTAATTTTACTTTTAGACTTTCCTCTGCTTGTGTAACTATATTTTGTGTTAAAGGCTCTAACGTGTAAAAATAATTATCTTTCTGCCAAATGCTTTTCATTGTGCCTCCATATGTACAATTAAATAAGATCTTAGTCATTATATTATTTTGGATGAAGTAAAAGAGCTTCTCTTGTAGTAACTAGCTAATTCTTATACTCAATATCAGGTATTGTTTCTAAGAATTTTTCCGTTTCACCCATGTCAGTAGATATAAAAACAACTCCCTCTTGATCTGCCTTTAATGCACTAATCGTTTCCAGTTTTTTCGACTCGTATTCCCCGACTGAACATCCGGTAAAAAGGATGCAACTTAAAACAAGGGAAAATAACGCTCTCTTTGATTGCATTTATTTAAACTATTCCTTTCACATTTGTTTTTGCTGAGACAGCAGATCTTTGTGAACCTGTTTTCCCCTCTACTGATCGCCATTGTGTGCCTTTGATTCACGCTTTCTCCTAATTTCTCCCTCTACCGCACTCCATTCTCGGCTTTCGGTTCATGTTTCTTGCTTTTGGTTCCACTTTTGATGTTCTCCTCTCAACCACGATTAAGTTTATTCCAACTAAGAAGTGAAGTTAATTTAATAGTACCATATATTGTAATATTAAAGAGTTTATTGTGGAAAATTACCTATTATAGGTCTTCTTGGTTATAGACCAAGAAACCGATTTGAAAAAGTACTATTCAAAGAGCTATGTTAATTTTCTAAAACTAATCTATTCTTTTACTTTTATCGCAATCCACTCTCTTATTTAATGGTTATCAAACAACCTATATAACCAATCAAAGACCTAAAAGAACCAATAAAAACCCTAAACATATACAAATACTGCTATTAACTGACAATTTCGTGATTAAGACCCTTTTCGCCGTTCTGGCACAACTCTTGCAATATTAATATAGAATTTATTTATTTTTGAAAGGAAGTGATTTTTTGAAAATGCCAAAAAGTAGAAAGCGTTTTCAAACACCTGATACCTTTGTCATTATCTTCTTCGTAGTGGTAGCGGCCGCATTACTAACCTACCTCATTCCACTAGGTGAATTTGGTACAAAAGAAATTACATATGAGTATCAAGGAACTGAATCCACAAGAACAGTATTAGACCCTGAGAGTTTCTCCGTAGTAGTTGATCCAGACGGAAATCCAGTGAAAGATGGAGTACGTTTATTTGAACCGGGTGGTGGTGTAGGGTTCTTAAATTATTTTTTTGAAGGACTTGTTTCTGGTAGTAAATGGGGATCGGCGATTGGCGTCGTTGCTTTCATTTTAATTATCGGTGGTTCATTTGGAGTTATTATGAAAACAGGGGCAGTTGAAGAAGGGATTTTATCTGTTATCAAACGAACAAAAGGAAGAGAAATGTTAATCATTCCTGTGATGTTCACTTTATTTTCATTAGGTGGAGCAGTCTTTGGTATGGGAGAAGAAGCGATTGCATTTGCTCTCATTCTCATTCCGCTCGTGATTGCCTTAGGTTATGATGCGATCACAGGCATTATGATTACATATGTTGCGACTCAAATCGGTTTTGCGACATCTTGGATGAATCCATTTGGGGTTGCCATCGCACAAGGACTAGCTGATGTTCCCGTACTAAGTGGATCTCCATTTCGTATCGCGATGTGGGCTTTCTTTACATTAGTCGGAATTATTTACACGATGATTTATGCTTCAAAAATTAAAAAAGATCCAACATCTTCCCTATCTTATGAGTCTGATGATCACTTTAGAAAAGATTTTCGTGAAGAAAAAATTAGTGCTAAATTTACCGTTGGTCACGGTTTAGTTATTTTATCTTTAGTTTTAGGAATCACTTGGATCATATGGGGTGTTGTCAACCACGCGTACTATATTCCAGAAATTGCGACTCAATTTTTTACCATTGGTTTAGTCGCGGGGGTTATTGGTGTAATTTTCAAATTAAATAATATGAATATAAATGACATTGCTGGCAGCTTTAAAAACGGAGCTAAAGATTTATTACCTGCAGCTTTAATTGTCGGGATGGCAAAAGGAATTGTCATCATTCTTGGTGGTGACGACCCTGCTCAAGCTTCTGTTTTAAATACGATATTATTCCATACGGGTCAATTGTTTAACGGGTTACCAACTGAATTTTCAGCTTGGTTAATGTTTGTCTTTCAATCAACGTTTAACTTTTTTGTCGTTTCGGGTACTGGGCAAGCCGCATTAACAATGCCCCTACTTGCACCGTTAGCAGATATGGCTGGTGTAACAAGACAAGTTGCTGTTCTTGCTTATCAACTGGGTGACGGGTTTACAAACTTAATCGTCCCGACATCTGCAGCATTAATGGGCGTTTTAGGTGTAGCACGACTTGATTGGAGTAAATGGTTAAGGTTCCAAATTAAATTTCAAATTATATTATTTATACTTGGGTCTTTATTCGTTATTGGTGCTGCGTTTATTGGTTTCAATTAAAGATTAAGCAGGAGGGATCCATTTGTTATTACTTTTAAAAAACGGTGAACTATATACACCAGACTATATCGGAAGAAAAGATATTCTAATTGCGCATTCAAAAATTATTGCAATTAAGAACACAATTGAAGTTCCTGAGACCTTTATCGATGTAAAAGTTATAGATGCAACAGGATTAGTTATCACTCCTGGCTTTATTGACTCTCATGTTCATATTACTGGAGGCGGTGGTGAAGGCGGCTTCAAAACTCGTACCCCTGAGCTTCAACTGACTGACACGATTAAAGGTGGAGTAACAACCGTAATCGGTGTGATCGGTACTGATGGAATAACGAGAACGATGCCAGATTTAATCGCTAAAGCACGAGCACTGGATGAAGAAGGAATTACCTGTTTTGTTCAAACAGGCTCCTATCAAATCCCCGTGAAAACTCTAACTGGAAAAATTGAAGATGACATTATTTTAATTGATAAAATTATTGGAGTTGGTGAGATCGCTATCGCAGACCACCGTTCGTCACAACCAACCGCTCATGAAGTGGCCAGAATTGCATCAGCAGCAAGAGTTGGCGGTATGCTGTCAGGAAAATCGGGAATTGTAAACATACATGTTGGCGATAGCCCTAGCAAACTAAGCTTATTAGAGCAAGTCTCAGAACAAACGGATATCCCGATTAAACAATTTTTGCCTACTCATATTAATCGGAATGCACAACTATTTACAGCTGCAATCGATTACGCTAAAAAAGGCGGTTATGTAGATTTCACTACAAGCACGACCGAAAAATTTTTAATGGAAGATGAAGTGAAATGTAGTAAAGGGTTAAAAATAATGATTGAAAACGAAGTACCTATTGAAAACATTACTTTTACTTCAGACGGTCAAGCAAGCTTACCAGACTTCGACTCTGAAGGAAATCTGATTGGGTTACAAATCGGAAAAGTAGAAAGCCTATTTCATGAAGTTAGAGATGCTATTTTAATAGAAGGGGTTTCTATTGAGAAAGCTATACGGGTCATCACCTCTAACCCTGCAGATATTCTTCGATTAGAGAGTAAAGGATATATTAAGGAAGGAAAAGATGCCGACCTTGTTTTATTATCTAAAGACAATCTAGAAATTCAGTCAGTAGTTGCTAAAGGTCAAGTAATGATGTCTGAAGGAGAAATAATCGTAAAAGGAACTTTTGAATAATTTAAAATGATAATAGATGGTATAGAAAACGATTGCTCTTTTACAAGTTTAATGTAAAAGGGCAATTTTTTTAGCGTTGTGTTACTATTCACCTTGAACAAAGAGTAAAAAACAGTACAAACCTATTCTAAGAATAGATCCGTACTGTTAAGTAGACGAAATGTTATAATAATTTTTTACCTAATAAAGAGCTAACTAGTGCAACCGCTACATCAGCTGTTTGATTTTTATTATCTAAGATAGGATTGATCTCTACAAACTCAGCAGATGTTATCAATTCTGATTCGGCTAACATCTCGAGCGCTAAATGACTTTCACGATATGAAATCCCCCCCATAACCGGTGTACCAACGCCTGGTGCATCGTGTGGATCAATTCCATCTAGATCAAAGCTTAAATGCACCCCATCTGTCCTGCCCTTAAAATGTTCGATGGTCTCTTCAATTACTTTAGTCATCCCAATTCGATCAATTTCATGCATCGTATATACTTTTATACCTTGTTCTTTAATTAACTCTCTTTCCCCTTCATCTATGGAGCGGGCACCAATAATAACTATATTTTCAGGCTTAACCTTAGGTACTATTGCACCAACTTCAGTTAGTCTAGAATGACCAATCCCAAGATTTACCGCTAGGGGCATTCCGTGTATATTTCCAGATGGTGACGTTTCATCTGTATTTAAATCAGGATGCGCATCATACCAAATCACACCAAGGTTTTTATGTCGCTGGCTAATCCCAGCAATCGAGCCAATACTTATGCTGTGGTCCCCACCTAAGATAAGCGGAAAGCTTTCTTCTGCCTCTATTTCACACACTTTTCTGCACAGTTCCTCGCTTACTTTAATGACTTCTTCTAAATTTCTTAGTCCATCTTGTATATTTGAAGCAGGACGATTAATATAGATGTCTCCGTAATCTTCTACTTCGAAGTCTAGTGACTGAATTTCCTCGATTAACCCTGCATATCTCATGGCACTAGGGCCCATATCTACTCCCCTTCTTTTTTGACCTAAATCCATCGGTACCCCGATTACCGAAATTTTTTGAAACTTTTTCATGTTAGTAACTCCTCTCATTTGTCAAAATCTATTACACTATTCTAAATGCAAAAACCATGCCAGTTATATGGTAGCTTTAGAATAGGTTATGACTATCAATACTCAGTCTTGTAAATGACCATCACAATCTATTTTTTATTAAACGTTCTTTCTAAAATATGTATTGTTATACGGGGCCCGTTTTTTTCATAAGGCAAAAGTTGAGCCCCCTAAAACACGCGTACTAGATAAATTATAGTTATAAATAAGTACAAAAAACTAGATGAAAATTAGATTTAAAGAACATAGATTACTAGATCGACTACACCCAACCTCGGAAGCGTGAAGCTTCTGCCATTTTGCGAACACCAACCATATAGGCCGCTAACCTCATATTGACTTTGTGGAATCTTGCCGCGTTAAAAATATCATCAAAGGATTTTACCATCACATCATACAGCTTTTTGGAAACTTCTTCTTCTGACCAATAATATCCTAGGTTGTTTTGTACCCATTCAAAATAGGAAACTGTTACCCCACCCGAACTAGCTAATACATCAGGTACTAACAAAATTCCTCGGTCAGCTAGTATGGTAGTAGCCTCTAAAGTTGTAGGTCCGTTTGCAGCTTCAACAATAACTTTCGCTTTGATTTGTTCTGCGTTATCCGCTGTAATCTGATTAGAAATGGCAGCCGGAACTAAAATGTCACAAGGCAGCTGTAACAGCTCCTGATTCGTAATTGTATTTTTAAAGAGGTTTGTTACTGTTCCAAAAGAATCCCGACGATCTAAAAGATATGGTATATCTAATCCATTCTCATTATAAAGAGCACCGTAAGCATCCGAGATCCCAATTACCTTCGCTCCTGCTTCATGCATAAACTTCGCTAAATAGCTGCCCGCATTTCCGAATCCTTGAACAACAACACGAGCTCCTTTTAACTCTATCCCTACACGCTTAGCGGCTTCTTCTATACATATGACGACACCGCGAGCAGTCGCTGTTTCACGTCCGTGCGAACCTCCTAAGACTAACGGCTTCCCCGTAATAAAACCTGGAGAATCAAATTCTCGGATACGACTATACTCATCCATCATCCACGCCATAATTTGTGAATTTGTAAAAACATCTGGCGCTGGAATGTCTTTTGTTGGCCCTACTATTTGACTGATTGCTCTTACATACCCCCTGCTTAAACGCTCTAATTCAAGCATAGACATTTCTCTAGGATCACACACAATACCACCTTTACCTCCACCGTAAGGTAAATCTGATATCCCGCATTTTAAACTCATCCAAATGGATAAAGCTTTCACTTCTTCTTCTGTCACCTCGGGATGGAAGCGGACGCCACCTTTTGTCGGTCCAACAGCGTCACTATGCTGTGCACGGAAAGCAGTAAAAACTTTCACTTTCCCATCATCCATGCGAACAGGTATTCTAACCGTTAACATTCGTTGTGGCTCTTTCATCAATTCATACACTTCGTTAGAATAACCTAATTTAGACAGCGCTTCTTTTATGACAATCTGAGTAGAGTCTAGCAAACTCTTTTTTTGATCCACTTGCTCGGTACGTAGTTGGCTTACAGAAGTTTTAACTGCCATTCCTTCCACCTCATTATATTAAAATAAACTAAGCTAATACTCTTTTGATTCGATCGATGGCCCAGTCCAAGTCTACTATTGACATGACTAAAGGCGGTGCAAAGCGAATAACGTTGACATGTGTTTCTTTACATAACAATCTAGCCTGCTTAAGTTGTTCGCAATATTCTCTTGCGGGGACCGTTAACTCAACGCCAATAAATAACCCTCTTCCACGAACTTCTTTTATGACTGGATTTTTGATTTCTTTCAATTTTTCTTTAAAATAAATACCTAATTGAAGTGAACGATTAACAAGTTGCTCTTTTAAGATAACGTCTATAGCAGCAATAGAAACTGCACAAGCAAGGGGATTCCCCCCAAATGTTGAACCATGTGAACCCGGTTCAAAAACACCAAGAATATCTTCATTGGCAGCAACAACCGAGATGGGCATTACACCAGCTCCGAGTGCTTTACCTAGGATATACATATCAGGAATGACATTTTCCCAATCACACGCAAACATTTTCCCTGTTCTTCCTAGACCTGTTTGGATTTCATCTGCAACAAATAACACGTTCTCTCTTTGACATAATTCATAGGCTGCTTTCAAAAATCCTTTAGGGGGAACGATAATTCCCGCTTCACCTTGAATAGGTTCTAGCATAAATGCGGCTGTATTTGGTGTAATGGCATTGGCAAGTGCATCTAGATCACCATAAGGAATCACTTTAATTCCTGGCAGCATTGGACCGAAACCTCTTTTATACTCCTCATTCGAAGAAAGTGAAACCGCTGTCATTGTACGGCCATGAAAATTATTTTCACAGACTATGATTTCGGCTTGGTTGACAGGAACCCCCTTTACATCGTATGCCCAGCGGCGAACAGCTTTTACAGCTGTTTCGACCGCTTCTGCTCCTGTATTCATCGGGAGCAGCCTACTTTTCCCTGTTAACTTTGAGATTTTTTCATAAAAAGGTCCCAACTGGTCATTGTGAAACGCTCGTGATGTTAAGGTAATTCGATCCGCTTGATCCTTTAGTGCCTGAATAATTTCTGGATGGCAATGCCCTTGATTCACTGCAGAATAGGCACTTAACATATCCATGTATCGATTACCTTCTGGGTCTTCCACCCAAACGCCTTTCCCTTTAGAAATAACAATCGGTAAAGGATGATAGTTTTTTGCACCGTATTTTTCCGTTGTTCCAATAATCGTATCTGTTACAGTCGTCATGTAGTTAACCTCCTTGATTAAAGTTGCTCTGTTGTTAGTTTACCTTGTGTGAAGTGTAACAAGTAGTCCGGTCCACCTGCCTTTGAATCTGTTCCTGACATGTTAAATCCACCAAATGGATGGTACCCGACAATCGCCCCCGTGCAACCACGATTGAAATATAGATTACCGACATGAAATTCTTCGCGAGCCTTTTCAATATGCTCTCGTTGATTTGAAATGACTGCACCTGTTAAGCCATATTCTGTGTTATTCGCCACTTCTAACGCATGGTCAAAATCTTTTACTTTACAAAACGCAACAACAGGACCAAAGATCTCTTCTTTCATCAGTCTTGCATTTTTATCAACATCAGCAAAGATCGTTGGTTGAATAAAATACCCATTGGTTGAGTCTCCTTCTCCCCCAGCTACTAAGCGCCCTTCTTCTTTACCGATCGCAATATAACTCATCACTTTATCAAACGCACCCTGATCATTAACTGGCCCCATATACGTATCGTGAACTGGATTACCAACCGTTAACTCTTTTGTTAATGCAATCGACTTTTCTAAAACCTCATCGTACACATCCTCATGAATAACTGCTCTTGAGCAAGCAGAACACTTCTGACCTGAAAAGCCAAATGCAGATTGCACAATCGATTGTGCAGCAAGGTCAAGGTCCGCATTGTTATCAACCACAATTGTATCCTTGCCCCCCATTTCAGCAACGACACGCTTTAACCAAATCTGACCTGGATGCACTTTTGCCGCCCGCTCATATATGCGGATGCCCACATCACGTGAACCCGTGAAACTAATAAATCGCGTCCGAGGATGATCAACTAAATAATCACCAACTTCAGCTCCACTACCAGGGATATAATTGACAACCCCCGCAGGAAGACCTGCCTCCTCTAACACTTCGATAAATTTATAGGCGACTACTGGTGTAGTACTAGCTGGTTTTAATAGAACCGTATTTCCTGCTACAAGTGCAGCTGATGTCATTCCTGCCATAATAGCAAACGCAAAATTCCAAGGGGATATAACAACACCAACACCTAGCGGAATGTAACCTAACTTGTTCTTCTCAATTTTACGGCTTTTGACTGGATACCCCTTTTTTAGTTCCAGCATTTGACGCCCATAATATTCTAAGAAATCAATCGCTTCTGCTGTATCAGCATCTGCTTCTTTCCATGGCTTCCCAGCTTCATATACAAGGTAAGCTGAAAACTCATGTTTTCTCCGTCTAACAATGGCTGCGGCTCTAAATAAAATATCTGCTCGAACTTCTGGGCGCCACTTCTTCCAAGTGTTAAATGTTTTGTCTGCAACTTGCATCGCCTGTTCAGCTAAATGTTGATTGGCCTTAGAAACCGATCCTACAATTTGTTCTTTATTTGACGGGTTCTCTGAAATAATCTTCGCTTCAGTCGTAATTCGCTCTCCTCCAATAATGAGTGGATACTCTTTACCTAGTTCTGCTTCAACTAGATTTAAAGCCAGTTGGAATTCCTCTCTATTTTTTTCTACAGTAAAATCTGTGAATGACTCATGCGTATAATCTTGGTACATATTAAATCGACTCCTTATATTTTAAGATTTTTTGTTTCTCACCTAAGCTATTGCAAATTCCATGCCAACTACTTAAACTATTGAATTTACTGTTAATCTTTCGTTAAACCCTAATCTTCACTTATTTACATTTTGATATTTTGCAGTCAAAGTCTTATTATCCCATCCATTTTCGCAAAAATATTTTTCTCTCTGCAGATCTCCTAATAAAAAAGACAATTTTTTTGGCGAATCGTTAAACGATCTAAAACCTAACTCTACTTAATCACACCCCCGCGGAAAATCATCTTCTTCTACAACTGCTAACGTCATATCCGATAAAATCTTTTCTCCCGGGATGACTCTGATCGAATTGATCTTCCCACTTACCCCGAGCTCGATTTTTTTCATGGTCCCATTCTGAGACTTAATTAGAAATAAAGGTTCCCATTCATATACGTACTCCCCTTCATTGACAAGAACTTCTTCAACAACTCCATTTGACTCGCTTGTGACAATACGATAACTGCTCAATTTTCTTACCTCCTTTTCTATTTGTTAATAACAATGCAAATTCCATGCCAATTTTAGAAACACTTTGATTATTCAAATAATAGCTTCGAACGACAATTTTTTTGTCCATAATCACACATTCTTTTTACAATCGAAAAAATATTTGCCAAATTAATTTGAAAATTTTAATATAATAGAAAAGTGAAATAAAAAGGACTGGTGAAATGACGAATAAACAAACGATCGATAAGCTGTTGCAAACTCAAAAAATCTATGAAACTTTAATTAATGAAATAGATGTAGGTGTACATGCCATTGATCATACAGGGAGAACGATGATCTATAATGACAAAATGATGGAAATTGAGTCAATGAGGAAAGAAGAAGTAATTGACAAAAATTTTCAAGATGTATTTATGTTTGAGGATGGACAAGGAAGTACTTTACTAAACGCCTTACACCATAAAAAAGAAGTAAAAAATCAAAAGCAAACCTACTACAACAACAAAGGAAAAGAAATAACAACCATTAATAACACTTTCCCGGTTTATGCTGGAAAAACTGCAATAGGAGCAATTGAGATCGCGAAAGATGTTACAGTGATAGAGCGACTAGTCAGAAAAAATTTAGGGATCAACGTGAATACGCGCTATTCTTTCGACAACATTATTGGATCTAGCTCAGCTATTAAAGATGTAATTGAAAACACAAAGAGAGCAACACGTACAGCATCTTCCGTACTTATCGTTGGAGAAACTGGAACTGGGAAAGAATTATTTGCTCAAAGTATTCACAATGGAAGTGATCGCTCTTCAGCACCTTTTATCTCTCAAAACTGCGCTGCCATTCCTGATAACTTAATAGAAAGCCTATTATTTGGTACGAAGAAAGGGGCATTCACAGGAGCGATTGATCGTCCGGGATTATTTGAACAAGCGGAAGGGGGAACCCTCTTACTTGATGAAATTAACTCTCTAAGTCCTATGCTACAGGCCAAGTTATTAAGAGCTATCCAAGAAAAATCAATACGAAGAGTTGGAGATACGGTTGACCGAAAAATAAATGTTCGAATTATCTCAACCATTAATGAAGACCCGATTGAGGCAATTTCGAATCAACGATTACGCAAGGATCTCTTTTATCGACTTAGTGTGGTATCACTTTTTATCCCACCTCTTCGTGAACGAAAAGAAGATATTATTCAACTCATTGACTTCTTTATCCAAAAATATAACCATATGTTCCAAATGAATATAAAAGGAGTTTCTAATGAAGTGTCATCTCTTTTAACGAACTATGATTGGCCAGGAAATATAAGAGAGCTTGAACATGTCATAGAAGGAGCGACAAATTTGATGATCGATGAAGAGGTAATTGAGGTTTCCCACTTACCTTATAATTTTCGAAATAAGTCTGTGAGTAAGTCTTATGATACAAACCCAAAAGAACCGTCGATTATTGGTGTTCATCAATTTACAGCTAACGATAAACAACAACCTTTACGAAACCTTAAAGATTTCTTATTAGAAGCTGAAAACTACTACATTAACAAAGCACTTGAAAAACACAAGTTTCACGTGACAAACGCTGCTAAAGAACTCGGGCTTAGCAGACAAAGTCTTCAATATAGAATGAAGCGCTTAGAAACTAACTAATACTGCATCATCTATCAATAATAAAAACCATTAGGATGCTAGGATCCTAATGGTTTTTGAATTAATTTATTCTTCTGTATGATCAGTTGCCGGTGCCGATAATTGGTGCAGTGACTACCGGATGTGAGATCATCCATGACACCGCAAGCGTAGCTGGATGTAGTCCTTGTTTAAGTTATACACCACCTATTTTAATCAATATCTCGTAATAACAATTCCAACTCATACTTTAAATTGCTTCTCGTTTCCAAGTCCACATCACCCGTCACTTCTTCCACTGGGTATTTTTCCTGTGAAACGATCGAGTGTTTTAATCGTAAAAATGTACTTAACGTAAAATCACAGTCATCCCAATCGGTACGATAACCGACGATTCCTTGTCTCTTAATTAATAAATCTACTTCTTTGATCACGCACTTTAAGAACTCGTCATAGGAACATTCTGTATCCATCCATATTTCAGCCTTGTTTTTAAAGCTTAATTCATCATAGTATTCTACTTTTATAGACAGTTGGCGCTTCTCTTTTAATTCAAAAATCCAGACAATCCCATCTGGTTCACCGTCCCACTGACAGCTACTGATTTTCTTTACGTCTCTTTTAGGGACACAATCTGAGTTTAACTCCATTAATGCCACTAAAAAATCATCCAAACAGTTGGTAATATAACTTGCTGTAAACTCTAGCTTTTGCGAATTCAGTTCGAGGCTACACGTAGCCCAACCAGTCCCGCTTACTATATAATTAAAATCCATTTCCTTCACCTTCATATCCAATATAAAATACTAGAGTACTATATTCGTAGTTGCTGCCATTATCTGTTTTACCTCTAGGGGTTTCCCTTTATAAAGTTCGATTTGAGTTACTGTTTTTCCTTCGTCTAATTATAATTGAAACTATTAATATGATGAAAAACCCTACTACACCGCTCAAAACGCCATACCAAATTGTACCTATATAAAGCAGACTGACTAACACCGTACCTATAAAATACCCAAAGCCAATAGTGATAGCGTATTTAAATGAGTGCTTTTCCATACAATCCCCCTCAATATGTTACAGTTGATTCCCTGCTAAACTAGTAGCATCTCCTTCTATAACCGTGATATTGCAAACGTTGTGAAGAATTGGAAATATTATAACGTGAATTGACTACAAATTTCCAATAGAAAAAGGAGTTGGTGCAACAACTCCTTTTTCTATGAATGAAGTAAAAACCCTTGTATAGATACTAAAAGAACAAATAAAGATACCCCGATGCTCATATATCCCCAAAACGCTTTTCTATCTCTTTGCAGTTCAAGGATTCCTGTCAACATAATCGTTTTTGATAGAAACAATAATAAATAAGGTGAAGTCGCCATGTTTCCTGTGATCATACTAAATAGCGCCAATCCTGTTACCATAATAGATGAGACCAATCTAAGTTTTTTTAGCATACTCTACCTCCTACCACTAGTTCGCTACTTTTTTAACCCATTTAATAGATATATATTGGTATGAAATAAGGTTTATGACAGATACGAGATTAAGCAGTTCCTTCTCAACCTCAATTTTTTTTAACTGAATGTTATACAGTACATTTACCCTACTCTCAATTACAGTCTCTATTAATATCTTTAGGTACGATGATTTAGTCGGATTTTTCAAATCACTAAATATCTACTAGTATCTTAAAATACTATTTTCTCATTTTTCAAAAAACGATATGTTTCTAAAGGGAAACTATTTCGCAACACGAATATACCTTCTAGCAAGTTATTAAAAAATTTGTAACTTTATGGAGGTCATTTATGAAGAAATGGTTAGCTGGATTATCATTAGCAGGTTTACTTGCACTTGGAGGCTCAGGGGCAATGGCAGCGGAAAAAACGGACTATATCGTCACGTTCTCAGGTCAATCCATTCCTCAAAGTCTTATCACACAAATGGAAGGTTTTGGGGCTGAAATTATTCAAGAAGTACCGCAAATTGGTGTTGTCAATGTTAGTTCTTCAAACCCTGATTTTAAAGCATGGGCCGAAAGTCAATCTGGCATAGCAGCTATATCAGAGGATGTTGAAATTCGTTCCCCTGAAACAGAATATGAGTTTGCCTACCGTTTTGACGAGGGCTTACGTGTGGACACGGTTGGTCCTGATTTGTATGAAGAATATCAGTGGGATATTAAAAGAGTGACAAACAACGGGGCATCTTGGGACATTCAGCCAGGAAATCATGATGTTGTAGTAGCAATCATTGACAGTGGTGTGGATACAACACATCCAGATTTACAAAGAAACCTATTATATGCAAAATCATTCGTCCCAGGCACTGCTGATAATTCTTATAGCGGAAATCACGGTACACATGTTGCTGGTACAATCGCCGCTAATGGAAGAGTAATGGGCGTTGGTCCTAAGTTAGCCATTGCTTCCTACCGCGTTTCAAATTGGACAAGTATTTTAGCTGGTATTACAGCCGCTGCTGATGATGGGGTCGATGTGGCGAACTTAAGCTTAGGTACATACAGCTTCATGAATAACGAACAACAAAGAACACTTCACTTAACGGCATCTCGCGCGGTTAGATATGCACAAGGCAAAGGCATGTTTATAGTTGGTGCAAACGGAAACAACGCAATTGACTTAGGCAAAAAAATGCATACGGTCCCTGGAGAAGGAGCACAGTGGTCGGGCCCGTTACACGACACATTCTCAGATATCCCTTGGGTCATCAGTGTTTCCTCATCTACAATTAACGATGAGCTCGCTTTTTACTCTAACTACGGTAATGTTGATCTTGCAGGTCCTGGTGGAGATACTTCAGCACGAACATTATCAACAGTTTCAGGTGGATACGGCTATATGATCGGTACAAGTATGGCTGCTCCAAAGGTAGCTGCTGCAATCGGAGTGGTAAAAGCCCAAAATCCTGATATGAAACCAGCTCAAATTAGAGCTCTACTTCAGCAAACTGCTGATGGTGGTACAGGTACTAGCCGTCAACATTTTGGACATGGGATTGTTAACGTTTATAATGCGTTAAAAAGATAGATAATGAAAGAGGCTGCGTCATCGACGATTTGATCGTGATAATGCAGCCTTTTCTAACTTCTAGGGATGAAATTTTCGTTACATGCACCTACTTATTGCTACTAAACTAACAAGACTATTAGACGGTGTATTAAGTTTACAATGTCCTATAACATAATCCTTAATACAATGGATATGTAATCATCCCCATAATTACCGCAGATACCAAAACTCCAAAACTAATCGATAGAAAAGCGACTCGAAATGGAATGAAAAACAAGATTGCCGCTAAACATGCGCTATACGCCCCTGTCGTTGGAAAAGGAACCGCTGTAAATAAAACTAACCCAAAGGCTCCGTACTTTTCTAATTTACGACTTTTACTCATCGTCCTCTCGTATAACCATTGATAGAAACGATTGTAGAAGTTAAACCTGACCAACCACTTACTTATCGGGCGGAACAATAGTAAAATCGGTGCAATCGGAAGAAGATTCCCTAATATACTGTATACGAGTGCTGATTGAAATGATAAGTCTAAGAATGCTCCTGCCGGTAACCCACCCCGTAATTCGATAATCGGCAATGCTGAAATTATAACGATAATAGCTTCTGGTGGTAAAAAACTTAAATGTTCAATGAGTCCCTCTTGTATGGCTTTCTTAAAATTATCCACTCGAACAACTTCCTCCATAATTGGTAAAATCCAAGCTAATCACTGTATTATTCTGAGTAACACAGTAAATATATACCTAATTTTTGGTATTATCAATAGTTAAGTTGAAATCTGGTAGAAGTTAATTTGTTGTTTTCTAGTAATAACTCAATTCAATAAGTAAAGTAATTCTTCTTAAACCAGCTAGTTTATTGGATAAACATCCTTATCTTTTGTAAAACAAGAAACGCCCCTGTCAAAGGTAAGGCAACAGGAACGCTAATGATTCACCACTAAAATTTTATTTCACATCAACTCAACTCGTAGGAGTAACTCCTCTTACTCAACAACTTGGTTTCTCTATACTTTCTTTGTCGCTATAAACCAAATCAATATTTTTTGAACAAAAAGTTCCATCTCAACTTGGCTAGATTATTTATTCCCTCTCCTGCTCATGTATGATGGTTCGTTGACTTCCGAACCATTATTCGCCTTAAACTCTTCTAATCGTTTCAGTGAAATCTTATATTTCCTTTCTTGCTTCTTCCGGACTTTTTTAATCAGCTTTTTGATTAATTTCTTCTCCATATACAACCTCTTCCTTTCTGTTTTAAGATTAAAAGCAGTTGTATGTTTAGGATATTCGTGAAGAAAGTTGTACTGTGATACGTTACGGAAGATTTTTTTGTGAATGGAAGCTAAAGGGAATGACCTATGTTATTTATAAAACACTTGTAACAGTACATAATATTATTTATTGAAAGATGCTACTTGTCGTTGATGGTAAATCATTTATAGAAAAAACTCTCATAAATCTGATTCAAAAAATAAAAATACTATAAGGAGCTGATCGATTGACCCCCTCTAAAAAATGGCTGTGCTATTTAGTATCCATCTTTCCATTTGTTGGCTTAGTGTTCTTTGCCTTTTGGATCAGTGACCCCGACAAAGAGAAAAGAAGAGTCGGGTTCATCTCACTACTCATTTCGTTTGTGTCCTTTATTATCATTTTTTTCTTCTTTAGTATCGTTTCTGCTTATTCACCATGAACGGCTGGCACTTGATTCTTGATGATCGTTTCTTTGTTTAGTTTATGCTCCCTTTACACCTTTGGAATTGTAATTCCCCCAGAACTTCAGCAACAATCGAAATGGGAACGGGATGGGCCAACCTGCTTTTTCCGCTTGACGAAGAAAGTTGATAAAGGATGCCCCGACGCGTCGTTGTGATTTTACTTTTTCTTTGTCGCCCCGTACGGTCACTCGATAACCATCTTCGAGTCCCTCAAACTTCACTTCGTACGATCCAAATTCCTCAGCAGCTTCTTTTTGTACTTTTGCTTCTGACATATTACTCATCCTTTCGAGATAATTGATTTACTAATCGGCGATACACTAGAGTTGAACGTAGATAATAAAGAAAGCTGATAGTAAAAACAGCTACACTTCCGTATGCAAGTTCAATCTCATACAGTAAAAACGATACGTAAATGGCAATAGAAGTAAGCACCATAAAAAGAAAGGCATCTCGCTTCTTTGATTGGTAGTAAGAAATGGTTCTATCCGTACGGTCTTTTCTTTCTTGCCATTCTCGATAGCGCTTTGGTTCATTCAAAGCTTCTTGCAATTGGCGTGGAATACCAAGCAGCGGCCTTGCATATTCGCGTAGCAGTTTAACGACTGAATCACTCGTACCCTCTGGATTCCGACTGAGCCAATCCTTTATAAGCGGTTGGCTTAACTGTATTAAGTTAATCTTTGGATGTAGGATATATAAAATGCCAACAAACGTCGATAAGGCTCGACCAAAGAATGCTAATTCACTAGGCAATTGAATGGGTTCATTCTTAACCACACGTTGGACGTCCTCAAAAATTTGCTGGACCAAAAGATCATCCATCTGTGTAATATCATGCTCAACATAGGTGCTTATCAATGTAACTAACACCCTCTTCAGCTCATCTTTATTCGCGTGAGGCAGTAAGAACCTTAATTTTTCTAAGGCATTGATTACTTTGTCATAATCATCTAATATAATTCCTTCAACTACCTCACGAATGGCTAGGGCATCTGTTTTTTTGACTTCACCAATCATTCCAAAATCGATGAGTACGATCGTTCCATCGCTCTTTACCAGGATGTTTCCTGGGTGCGGATCAGCATGAAATTTTCCTTCTTGCAGTAATTGCTCCAGAAACACTTTAAATAATCGTTCCGCTAGTTCTTGACGGTCAATTCCATGTTTTTCAAGAAAAGATAGTTCGGTAATCTTTTTCCCATTTATCCATTCCATCACAAGGACTTTTCTAGTTGAAAACTCTTTATAGTAAGATGGAATTTGCACGTCATCAAACTCATCATATCGTTTTTCAAAGTACCGTCCGTTTTCTAACTCTTTGCGAAAGTTTAACTCTTGACCAATTACGTATTTCATTTCTTTATATAGCTTCGGTAAATCACTTCTTTTTCCGTAAGAAGTAAGTCGATTTGCAAGCCACATGATAATTTTAATCGCTTTAAAATCAGTCCTAATAACTTTTTCAATTCCGGGGCGCTGTATTTTAACCGCAACTTCTTCGCCGTTGTGCAAATATCCGTGATACACTTCGCCTATTGAAGCTGATGCTACGGGTTCAATACTAATCTTTTGGATGATCTCGCCATAGTTTCGGTCCCACTCGTTTTCGAGTACTTTTTTCGCTTCTTTCCATGGAACAGCAGGGACATGATCCACTAAATCCTCTAATTCCTTTATAAAAACCTGTGGCATAATGTCTGCTCGCGTACTTAGAAATTGCCCTAACTTAATTAAAAGCCCTTCTAACCTTAAAGCTGTCTCACGATACTCAATCGCCTGTTTTCTTAACAGTGCTTCCCATTGAACTTGTAATTGATCAGACCCTTTTGAGTGAAATCGTTTTTGAAAAAGAGTAATCTGAATAAAAAATTTAACCGCCATAAAAACGATGACAAAAATTCGATAGAGGGCAATTCTTTTCAATCATGTCCCTCCTTTCAAGGAAAATGGCTGGGTACAAGATATAATTTGGACCTCTCAAACAACAGTAGAACATCTTCCTGTTGACCTATACCCACATTGTATAATATATGTATAAATTTTGTATAGTATTTACTCCACCACAATTACTTCTATTGATTATCGAGTTTATGAGTTCAAGGACGTTTATCCCACTAAAAACCCGCGAAACTCTTTGCCACAATCAACAGCATGCTGGTTACTCAGTAAATGGAGGATATGCTGAATATTGCTTAGCTGATGCACGATATGTTGTGAAAATACCTGATAACTTAAATTATGTAGAAGCTGCCCCTATCTTTTGTGCTGGTGTGACTACTTATAAGGCGTTGAAGGTTGGTGAAGCGAAGCCAGGTGACTGGGTTGCGATTTATGGAGTTCGCGGTCTTGGTCATGTTGCGGTTCAATATGCCAAAGCGATGGGCTATAAAGTTATTGCCGTCGATACTTTTGATGAAAAGTTACAGTTAGCCAAGGACTTAGGAGCTGATTTAGTCATTAATCCAAAAGAAGAGGATTCAGCGGATTGGATACAACGAGAAGTTGGCGGTGTACAAGCTTCCATTTGTACTGCAGTCTCTAAGCCAGCCTTTAGCGAAGCTTATCGTGCTGTAAAACGAGGTGGGAAGTGTGTAGCAGTAGGCCTTCCTCCTGAAATGATGGAAGTCCCTATCTTTGACACTGTCCTAAACGGGGTAAGTATTGTCGGCTCGATCGTTGGAACTCGAATGGATTTACAAGAAGCCCTCCAATTTGCGGCAGACGGAAAAGTGAAAACGATCGTCGAAGTAGCACCACTTAATCAAATCAATGAAATATTTGATGATTTAGAACAAGGGAAGATTAACGGTCGTATTGTTATAGAGTTCTAATGTAATAACAACACCCCTATCTTTAAGCAGAGTAGAAGCTAATGTCTACTCTGCTTTTTTTATTTCATTAGGGGTCCATATTGAGCACCGCTTGAACTACTAAAACCTCTCCACCATCACTCCAAAAACAGATGATCGAACTTGTTCCATCTCTTTTAATACTTCTAATTGTTCTGATGTACCCGTAACAACAGCTCCCAACACTTTAACATTTGTTATGTCAATCGATTGAGAGTCTCCTCTTAGGTATTGATAAATTCGTTCAAACTCTCGATAGTACTTTCCATCGTTTACTTGTATTCCTTGTTCAATCGCTTGGCCAAACCATTCTTCCCCTTTACTTTGACCATCAGGGCGTTCGCTAAAACCATAAATACGATCTGCTAACTCTGGAAAAGCCGGAACAACATATTCCTCTCCATCTCCATCCACTGTATTGATTTCTCTTAAGCTTTCAACATCAGTATACGTATCTGCCCACAACCATTTAAGTGAAACATTCTCAGGTAAAAAAGTTCCTGCCATTAATAACAGGAACGCGCTTCATTAGGTTTGTCCATCATTAATACATTCTCTTCTCTGGAATAACCCCTCTCACTCCGCCTCTTGGATTTTCCATATCTCCCTTATACCGCGGGATAAGATGGACATGAACATGGAAAATCGTTTGTCCGCTAGTTTCACCACAATTGATACCAATATTATAACCATCCGGTTGATACTGTTCTTCAAGTAATGCTTTACCGTCTTCTAATAGCTGATTAATTGCGGCCCTTTCTTCAAGGCTGGTGTCAAAAAAGTTACTGACATGTCGCTTTGGAATGATCAGTAAATGACCTTCCGTAACAGGATATTTATCAAAAATAGCAAATGCAAGTTCATTCGATATTACAATGTTTTCTGGATTACAAAATGGACACTCCATCAGCTGACCTCCATGTATGGTAATAAGATAAAAGATATAAAAAAATTCTAAATTAAGTATAATCGATTATGGTTGATGTGAGGCTAGATTTTTACTGCATCTAATTAGTTTACATAATATATATATGATCAACTAAAAACTGAATTGAATAGCACTCTGTATTCAAGGGCATAGTACAAGAAACAAAATCATCAAATAGAAAGGATTTTTTTCGATGAAGCACGCTCGTCCCTTACTGATTAAATTTTTAGTTGCCTCGCTATTATTATTTTTCGTCTTAACATTAGGTGTAAGTGTTCCCATCGGCTACGTGATGATTATTTCAATTACCTATACTCTGTTTTCCTATTATGTAATTGACTTGCGTGCATTGCCACGGATTAATAACATTCTCACCTGTCTAATCGATACAGCGGTTGCCTTTATCATTATCTTTTTAGTCACTTGGACGTTTTCTCCAGTTCCCCTTCTAGGATCATCAATTATTTCAGCGATTGGCATTGGAGCCGGCGAATGGTTTTTCCATAAATATTTAGGAATGTACGTCTTTATTGGGGAACTCGAAGATACAGCGGTAATTCCAACCCGCCCTAATTTACAAACGGAAATCGCTGAAGAAGAAGATATCCACTCACTAAAAGAAAACGAAGAGGACAAATAATCTTATGCGTGTAATAAAAAGCTGGAGAAAATACATTCTCCAGCTCTTAGCGTTTTTACTTACCAATACCATTTAAAAAACCAATAATTCGTTCTCGATAAAACAGACTCTCATCATCTAATACATCTTCAATAATTAGGTGATCTTTCCCTTCTACAATCCATAGTTCCGTCATGTCACTACTAGATCGTTCATACAACGTACTCGCATGGTACACAGCTGTTTGCGTATCTGCATCGCCATGGATAATAAAAATGGGTATGTGATTTAGTTGCGTTATCGATTTCTCTGGAATGTTATCGACGGGATTGATACGAAATAAATGCCAAAAGACCAGGTTAACAGAAGGCTCAAATAGTTTTACAAAAAAAGATGACGCCCCGTCTCTTTTCATATAATCTGCCACTTGGCGTTGCATGGACAGATAAGGACTGTCCGCAATAACAGCATCTATGTCGTCATTTTTTGCTGCCACGTTTATCGCTGTACTTGCCCCCATTGATAATCCGTACAAAATCATTGGAGCACCTTTAAAACGATCATCGGTTTTTAAGTAATTGACAACTGCGTTGACGTCATTCACTTCATGATACCCAAAGGACAAACGCTCCCCTTCACTTTTTCCGTGTGCTCTCATATCGACGGCAACCGGAGTATAACCCGCTTCAAATAAAAATTGAGCATACCCAAATAACGATGTCGCATCCATTCCATGCATACCATGAAGGATTAACACAGTTCCGCTGGAGTTTTCATGCGGTACGATGTAAGCATTGATCTTCAAACCGTCACTACTGAAAACTTCTATTTGTTCGCCAACCAAATGAAAATCCTCCAAAGTTGCCTCGTTAAATTCCACTCTCCCATCTGACATTGAAGAAAGAATATTGTACGCAATGACCGTGTTGATAATGAATGTAATAATTACCGAAAATACGAGAAAACCTAAAATGATTTTTAGAATGATACCTTTTCTTGATTTCAATTTCGTTCCATTTCTGTTGATCGAGATTTTTTTCGTTTGCACCATAGCAGCTGTCCTCCCTTTAACGTCTTACTTTAATGTGCCACTCATATATCTAAAGGAAGTGAGTAAAACTGTAACAAGGCCAATCGTAAACAATATACTCCCAGCAATGATAAAAACATGAATATAGCCTTCATTGACAAGATGGAAGACAGTAGGATCAGCACTCCCTTGGCGGACAAGCCAAAAGTGAGCCAATTTCGTTCCTATATCTACACTGAAAAAAAGTAGAATAGCTCCAAAGATCCCCATTGTAGCACCTACGCTCATAAACCTTTTACATACATCTGTCGTCATATTTCCTTTCCTTCTTTCGCATAAGATAACCGTGTAATTTTTTCCTGCTAGTTGATATATAACTAGTGAGGCCGAAAATTCTCTACCTTTATTTTACAAAAACTACCTATATATTAATAGAAATTTTTAAAGTAAATAAAGTGAGCGACTCGGGGCGATTTCCCTTTGGTGTATTCCTTTGGATAAGAACTCATGAAGAATATACGATCTTTGTGGTTGACATTTAATTTGTGAGTTAGCAACTAGTATGCAATTTAACGAATAAAAAGCTGTTGAATGTCTCAACAGCTTTTGTATTACACATCTTACTGCATGATTCGATTGACAATTTCTTTTGCTGTATCTTCACCATTTTTGATACAAGCGCCAATCCCGACGCCATAATAAGAACAACCAGCTAAAATAACATTAGGATATAGAGCCGACATGTTTTCTGTTAGTGACTGAACCGCTTGGCTGTGATTTAAATGATAATTTGGCATTAAATCATCCCAATTCGTCACTTGAACCGTTTTCGGTTTTCCTTGAAGGCCTAACCCTTTATGGATATCTGCTAATGCGGCTTCCACAAGTTCGTCTTCCGTCATCTGTTTTAAGGAAGAATAGACTTCACTTGAACTTTTATAAAAAAGGCGGACTAATAAATTGTGATTAGCTGACGTATGCTCCCATTTGCGACTCGTCCACGTACAAGCATTGCATTTTAGATTTCCGTTTTCTGAAACGATAAATCCTGTTCCGTCAGCCGGTAATTCCTCGTCCAGAATATCAAACCCTAGGTAAATACTAATAAGCGAAGAATTTTTAAATTCGTTAAAAACATCGTCTAATTGATCATGATTTAGTATTCGCTGCGTGACATCATGCGGAGTCGATAAGATGACATAGTCCGCTTCGATTGGTTCATGATTAGAAAATGTCAGTTGATAGCTTTCATTCTCTTTATGTACACTGGTTGTCGTAACACCTTTCAGAATAGTACAGTCGGTCAGTTCTTCTTCAAGCTTATCAATGATCGCCGAAAGGCCCGTATCAAAGGAGATGAATTTTTTATCGGACGCACCTTGGAATTGTTTTTTATTTTCTTCTAAACCCTTGATGATACTTCCAAATTTATTTTTATAATCGAGCAAATAAGGAAGGGTTGAAGCTAATGTCAGCTCATAAATATTCCCTGAGTAAACACCTGATAGAACAGGAGCAATTTGTTTCTCAACTAATTCTTTACCTAAGAAGTATTCTAAAAAAGAGCCGATGGAACTTTCCTTTGTGAACGTTTCATTTTTAGTTTGTAAATCTTTTAAGGCTGCTTGCTTCCCTTCTTCCGATACCAAAGTACTGTTATAAAGGGATTCCACGCTTGTCGGAATTCCAAAGATGGTATCAGCTGGGATCGGATGTAATTCGTCATTCGTGTAGATGTATGAGATACCCGTCGCGTTATAAACGAGTTGGTCCTCAAGTTGTAAATCTTGAACAAGCGGCATCACGCTTTCGTGCCGCGCAACCATGGAATCTGCTCCAGCTTCTATAATAAACTCGTCATTGCGTACCGTTTTAATTTTTCCGCCCAACTGTTCGTTTTTTTCAATGAGTTTTAATTGAAGGTCGAGATTGTGCTCTCTCTTTAGTTTTTGTAAGTAGTGCATTGTCGTTAGACCAGTAATTCCTCCACCTATAACTACAACTGTTTTCAGCGTACTCACTCCTAGATCCAAGTTTCAATTATGTATTATGATTATTTCTTTGTTACTTATCGCATTATTATCCTTTGTTCTTCATAATTTTAACATATTTTTCATGGGGATCATTCGTGTCCATCAAATTGTCATTTTTCTAGCTATGGCAGAGATTTGGTAAGGTTGTGATGGAATATAAGAATTTAGGGAATCCAACGATTTCAGCTTTAGAACGGATGAGGGTTTCAATTGGGAATTCAATTGGTAATGGATGTTTGAAAAAGGGCCATTCTATAAGATATGTTGGTTGAGTTGATCATGTTATCAACTGGGGATTTGGCGTTGAAATGTAACTCCTTGGGGTCACCCTGATTTGCGGAAGCATAGAAACGTGGTTGATCGGTGTAGATGCATTTTTTACGGTAACTGCTGCATTTTATGGGCGGAGTTTACTTTTTTATCAGCGTGACATCAATTTATCGGCGCAACTTTATTATATTGAAGGTTACGCCGAACTATTGATGTGACAGACGTTCAATTTCTGACTCTACTTTAAAAACACGTTTATTTAGTGCTTGTATTTCTGAGTCACGTACATCCATCTTATGGTTCATTTGCTTTAGTAAGGCAATTACATCTTCGGCTTGGTCTTTCTCAATTCGTCCCAGGGTAGTGTCTATCCGATCAAGCCTCTTATCTACTTGATCAAACCTCTTATCTACTTGCTCAAACCTTTGATTCGTACTAGCTTCCATTTGGTCAAATCTGTTATTGGTCGATGCTTTGAACTCTACTAAATGCCTCAAAATCTCATCTAATTTTTTATTCATATCACTCAACGTGATCACCTCCTTATTATTTCTAGTCTTTATTATATCATGCTGTATGACAAAATGACTTGTCGCCAAACCACCTTAACAAAAATTTTAAAAAAGTTGGCTTATACAGCTTCCAATCAATTTTCAACCACTCAATCGGTATACGTTATTTGCTTATTAGAGTTTCTCAATTTTAGTGCTCCCTTTCAAAATGTAATTTTTTACATAATCTTATATAGTGGTATAAATTTACTCATAGCATCCTACATATATCTATAGACAAAAAAGGTGTGATTCTCTTGTACATATGTCATACAATTCTATACAAGGAATGAGGGATGCGAATGAAGTCGCTTCAACAGCTTCAAAGGGAATTAGCCATTTCTACTGCGAAAGGAACACCTATGCTGTATGCGGGAATTTTGTTTTGGTTTCTTGCGGGGCTTTCCTATTTTTTTATCCCTGAAGACGTTAGGTTTTGGGTGTATATTTATGGAGTTGGAATTATCTTTCCGTTAGGGATACTTATTTCAAAAATCCTAAAAAAAGATCTGTTTGTTCATGACAATCCTCTGTCTTCGCTGGCTGGATTATTAGGGGCAATGCAAATTTTATTTATTCCCGTTGTTCTTATCTTTATTGCCAAAAATCCAGCAATTATCCCTTATGTGTTAGCGGTTCTAACAGGCGCTCATTTTTTACCTTTTTCCTGGATTTATCAAACAAAATGGTATCTCATTCACTCCTTTGCGATTATTGGTATTGCCCTCATCTCTTTTTATATCCCGAATGGACTGATGGTGTTTCTTCCGTTCGCATTAGTGGTTGAGTATTCCATTATTACCTGCTTTTTATCATTAGAGGTTAAACGATTAAAGGCCACGCAAGATACTACGCTATCTATTTGAGAGTTACTAAAAATACGTTAGGCATGGAGAGCTGTTCTCCATGCCTCATTTTTGTTGTTTAAATTTATAGGTTGATGACATGCGGATATGTTAACACTTAAGAAAATTGTAATTATAGGATCCTTCTAAAAATGTTTATATTTTGGCAACAACTTGGTAGTACAATAGAGTGTGGACGATCGACCTTTAAAAAGGAGTAACGCTTATGACAGAAACTAAGAGAATTCTTGTAATTGAAGACGATGAATCCATCTCAGATATCATTTCGTACTCACTGCGGAAAGAAGGCTATTTTGTACAATGTGCGTTTACCGGCAAAGAAGCGTACAGCTTGATGGAGATGATGCAGCCAAATTTAATTTTGTTGGATGTGATGCTGCCAGACACGAATGGCTTTGATCTATGTAAAAAAACAGTACATGACTTCCCTCATATTCCGATAATAATGCTGACCGCTCGAAATGACATTGTTGATAAAATTCTTGGATTAGAGCTAGGTGCCGATGATTATATAACAAAACCATTTGACATTCGTGAGCTTTTAACCCGTGTAAAAGTTGCATTGCGCCGGGGGCAACGTCTAGCAAACATCGAAACCTTCATGAAAATTAACGAATACATAAAAATCGATCCTGCCTCCCGTACGGTGTTCAAAAGAGATGATGAAGTGAAAATTAAACCGAAGGAATATGAACTGCTTTTGCTTTTTGCTGAGCATAAAAATCGAGTGTTTTCACGGGAAGAGATCCTGGATTATGTTTGGGATATGAACTATGAGGGCGATTTAAGGACGGTCGATGTCCATGTACAAAGACTACGAAAAAAACTAGATTGCGAGTCTCTCCCGTCGATTATTGAAACGGTGTTTGGAATTGGGTATAAGATGAAAGGATTGCAATGATGGTTAGGAAATGGACGATCCAAAGAAAGTTTCTGCTCGGCTTTTTACTTATTTTTTCTATTTCACTGCTGTTGCTCAATGCATTTATTAGCAATATGCTGAACAAAAACAGCGAGAACATTATTAAAGCCGAGATGGAAAATACACAACAGTACTCGAGAGAATATATTAAGCAGCATCTTCTTTTAAAAAACTTAACGGGTGATGTGTTTTCCCACTCTGGAAATTCGTTAGTTCAGGAATTAAGTGAAAATCTGCGAAGTAATGTCACCTTGTATGATATAGAGGGAAATTTTCTTTACGAAGCAATTGATGAACAAGAATATGTGATTGTCAATACGAAACCGAGTAAACGGTTAGAAGAAAGCAGTGGCCATGACCTGCAGTTGGCCCTGAACAATAAATCGGCCTACACGATCAATCAAATCGACAATGAATGGGTTGTTAACTTCTCCTACCCTCTTTATATTAACGGCGAGCATTACGGCATTATCCGTTTAACGAAAGATTACTCTGCTTTATTTGCTTCCAACCAAAAAGTTTTGACCAGTCTCACCTATTTTACGTTAGTGCTCTTTACTGTTATTTTTCTGTTTTCTTATATATTATCGCGGAAAATCACGAAACCACTTTCGAAAGTAACTGAAGCATTCTCCGAAGTGGCTCGAGGGAAGTACGATACGGAACTGCAAATTAACACCGGTGATGAAATAGAAGAACTAAATGACCGCTTTCATGAGATGAAAGAACAAATTAAAGAACAAATTGCAGTCATTACTGAGGAAAAGGAAAAAGTCGAAAAGCTAGAAAAAACAAGGCGTGAGTTTTTTAATAATGTCACCCATGAATTAAAAACACCTTTAACAACAATATCGGGATATTCGCAAATATTATCGGATGAAGATTTTAACGATCCGATCTTTTTGAAAAAGGCAGCCGAACGTATAAAAAAAGAAAGTGACCGGCTTCATGAAATGGTCGTTGATGTAATCGAACTATCCAAACAAACGAACTACGACGTCGAGAAAGTTGATGTTTCTCATCTGATCAAGCAGTTATGCGAAGACTTGCAAATGAACGCCACAAAATACGGAATGTCCATCACATATGATACAGAACCATCTCTATTTATCATAGGCATTGAAAACCAGCTACTAGAAGTCATTATGAACTTAATAGATAACGCCATTAAATATGGGGAAAATCACTCTACCATTCAAATCGTTGCCTATGAACAATCAAATCGTGCCATGATCAAAGTATCGAACCACTGTAAAACCTTTAACCCAGCCATTCTAGAGAATGCTTTTGAACCATTTTTCCGTGGTGGTCAGTCAACAAAAGCAGAAAAGGGCAGTACGGGACTTGGACTCTATATTTGTAAACAAATCGTTCATGAACATGGGGGTACCATCGCCATTGAAGAAAAGAACGGTGTTATTACTTTAACGATCTCCCTCCCACTTTGGCAATAACTTGGCAACATATACACTCTTTCTGGCAATAACTCTTTCGTACAATCAAGTTGTAAAAAATAAGAGGAGGTTTTTCAAATGAAAGTCGTTCAAGGAATTTTAGGAGTAACACTCGCTGTATCCGTTCTAGCTGGTTGTAACACGCAAGGAAATGTACAAGGAGAGGGAACAACAGTTATCGTTAGCGAAGATGTTATTCTCGAAAGTATCATTTCTGATGCGAAGGTTGCGGTTTCTCAACCCGAACAAATCACACTGAAAGAAAATATCACATATGGTGAACTACTTAAAATTGAAGGTGAAAAACTTTACTACACAAAAGAAAACTCACTTTTTTCTACAAGCATCGATGGTACAAATTCTACGTTAATTGAACAAATCTCTGCCCAACAGCTGTCTAGAAATGGTAAAAAAGCATTAAGTGTAGAAAATAACAGCGCATACGTAGTAACGCTTGAAACGGGTAAAAAGAAAAAAGTCGCAGAATTAGATGAAAACTATGGGATGTTAGCTTCGCTGACCCAAAAGGAGATTATCTATTTTACTATGAATTTACAGACTCCAATTTAGTCTTAATTAACACCGACACGACTGAAAAAACATTGTATGACTTTAATCAATTGTTTGATAGTCCTAGGAACTTCTCATTTCCAGCCGGCACGATCCATAATAAAGATGTCTACTTAGCCGCTCATATCCAAGATAAAGGCACTGCCTTATATAAGCTTTCTGCGGACAACCAAGTTGAAAAAGTGATTACCTTAAAAAACATCAACGATAATATCTTTGATTTTGAATTCATTCATGACGACTTACTCGTATTTAATGGTGTCTATGATGAAGAACCAGGTATTTTCTTTTTTGACCTGAATAAAAAGGCGGTAACGAAAGTCGTCTCAGGCGGCACGAGCTCGGAAGGAACTTGGATTCCATCCTACAGTATCTCCCCTGATGGAACAAAGTTGCTTTTTAATACGATCCTGCATAAAGGCGATCAATTTTTAGATAATGTCTTTATTGCATCCATTGAGAACAATCAACTATCAAAAAGTATTCAAATCATTCAAAACGCAGAACTGCCAGCGGTAATAAAATTATTAGCGCACTGGAACCAAGACTCTTCTGCTTTTTACATTCCACGTTCCGATAATAGTGAAAGAGGCTATAGTGACCTTAAAATTGATTATATTTCAGTTTATGAACTAGATAAAATTGAAACGGAATAACTCTTAGCTCCTATCCATTACCTATACGCTCACAAACAACGATTAATGAGCAAATTTAAAGTCCCCTAAAAAATTAGGGGACTCATAGGAGAAGCAGAATATACGATTATTGGTCGTCGACCATCGATGACAATGGATAGTGATTGGTCACAGGTAAAAGTGTAATCGGTGATGGGTAATTGGTTGGACCATTCGCCGTTACAAGATCCCATTGAAAGAAATGAAGTTCTTCTCCTATGCCTTGAAATGGACTCTCACCATTTCAAGGTTTAGAAATACTTTTCACTATCAAAATCTAATTCGATTGCATAGTTTTTGGCATTGATGAGGTTTGAAAGTTTATTAGCCTGACGCTCAAGCTCTAACCCTTTCTGACGATAATCTTCTGGTTCAAACATTGCAACTTTTACGACCAAGACATTGTCACCAAAAGGATATAATGGCTCTTCTTTTGGGGAAGCGCCCAATTCTTTACATTTTCTTGCCTTAGCTCTTAGCTGAGTCGCTAACTCAATCGCTTCAACAATCGTTAAAGTTTCCTGATTATATTCCACCTGATTTTCATAGTTCGCTTGATACATTAATTTATCCAACAGACGAAAGTCTTTGCGGATGTCGTCTAGTTCTTTCTCGACATCTGCGAGGGTACGAACTTGCGCTGGGATTTTACTTCCGTTATCGATTTGAACAAAGGCGACTCGGTACATTTCCTCCTCCAATTCATGAATTCGCTTTGACAAAATACTTTTTAGCTTTACCGCTTCTGCTAGAGAGATTTTTGACATACCTTACCTCCATACGAATGATCTATTTTTTTCTCTTAAAAGATCTAACTTGATTTCTTCCGCCTTGTTTGGCTTGGTACAATGCTTCATCAGCTGCCTTGATGATCGTCGCAGGGTCACTAGCCTTTGTCGGGATGACACTGGCTGTGCCAATACTGATCGTTAGAAAACTATTAATTAATGAACCTGCATGAGGAATTTTTAACTTTTCAATAGTTCCCCTTATCGTTTCGGCTACATGTTTGGCTCCTTTTTCATCTGTATCCGGTAAGATGACGCTAAACTCTTCGCCACCATAACGACAGACGACATCGATGGGACGCTTCAACGTTTTTTGTACTGCTGAAGCTACTTGCTTTAAACATTCATCCCCCTTTTGATGACCGTATGTGTCGTTATATGGCTTAAAATAATCAATATCAATCATCAATAACGAAATATCGCTGGAATATCTTATCGCTCGCTTCCACTCTTTAATTAATCTTTCATCAAAATAACGCCGATTACCTATTCCTGTCAATCCGTCTTTAGTAGACAAATGTTGCAGCTTTTCGTTTACTGCCTGGAGTTTTTGTTCTTCAATTTTTCTTTGGGTTATGTCACGGGACATGACAATCAGTTGCGGGTCAGCCGGGTCACGTCCCGGTAGAAATCGAACGGTAGACTCAAACCAAATATATGTCCCGTCCTTCTGTTGAATCCGGTACGTAGAAACACCCGTACCATTTATCATCATCAGCTCGTGATTTTGTCTCACAATTTTATGATCTTCTTGGTGGATTAAGGCGTATCCGCATTTCCCGATTAACTCTTTATCATCATATTGTAAAATCTCTTTAACTGCAGCAGAGACAAATAGATATTCACCTTCAGCATTATGTATCGTGATCATATCTCTTGAGTATTCCGTAATGATTTGGAACAGTTCCTCAATCTCCTGAAGCTTTTTTTCTACTAATTTCCTCTCAGTGATGTTGCGAGAAATTACTATTAGTTTAGGCTCATTGACTGCTTCTAAATTGTCCTCTTCTCCAAATGATCTCCCGTACAAACTCTGGATGGAAGATTCAAACCAAATGTATTCTCCGTCTTTTCTTCTTATTCGATAAGTAGACACGACATATCCGGTATTGAGGAGGATTTCATGATTTTTTCTCGACAGTTCATGGTCGTCTGGATGTATAAACTGATAACTGTCTTGGCCCACTAATTCTTCACTAGTATACTGCAGGATTTTTTCTCCGGCGGGAGATACATAAAGGTACCTTCCAGCTGAGTCGTGTACAGTGATCATATCGCTTGAATACTCAGCAATAAGTTGAAAAAGATCTTCACCCTTGCTTAAATTTGCTAAAATTGGATTTCTCATCCTATGTCTCCCCTATCCCGATTCTTCTCTATAAAAAAGACCAACAAACAAGTTGGTTGTATCATCTCGTCCTATATAATATGATTTAGTGTAATTAGAAACTGAACTTACCTGAGTTGAAACGTGACTTTTTATCTAGTTTAATTATACTATATTAGGCTAACATTGGAAATTTTAAAGTGAAATTTTCTTAATTTAGTAACATGTTTATATAATTTTTGTCACTTTCCGGTAGGTTTTCGTAATGGTTATACCATTCTCCTGATTTTTCCCTCTACTGCACATCAAAACGCTCCTTCTGGTCTTGATCCTATTAAGGTATTATACTAGTGCAAAATAGTAAATAACAAAACCAGCGATAAAAACCGTATCACCGATCACATGGTAGAAACGTACTTTGGACTTTTTGACTTTTGCCAAGCTCGTTTCGAATAAAATTAGATAGACATTGGCAATGAAGAGAACGGCAGATAGGATGATGACAAAAAGGCTGCCTGTAATCAAGATTGCCAAAATATAAAACAACCAGCTGCGCAAAAATGAAAAAGCCATCACAAACAACAATAAGGAAAAACTATGTGGGTTAATATCCAACTCTTCCTCAGATGATATTTCTGCCAAACTTTCTTTAATCTTTTTATGTTCCCTCAAGTAACTAACATTCACCCAAAGTAAAATAAAACAATATATCAGTAAAACAAGATCTTCACGACCAGTTATAAGATCTGTCATTGTAATCCCCTCCCGCTAGTCACCATTAAAATTAGTAGGTTACCTCCCAAAATTCCCGGTCCTCTAAAACAAGGTCATATGGGGTTTGAATATTAGCCCATCGAATGGTTCTTTTTTTATATAATGGTCGGTCTTCGTGTCCATTTAAACTAGTAAAATATTCTAGTATTCCACTAGCTTCAAGTGCTTCTTCCATATAGTCATAAAGAATAGTTAAACACTTCGTTTCGACAGACCGCCTCGTAATTTGTGTTTTTAGCGGCATATGATTGTGGTCACACGCAACTTGGTGTTTAAACGAAAAATGGGTACTATATGAAAATCGCTTTTTTGTGTTTGCGTCATAATTATTTTCAAAAAACAAATGTGTAAAATCCCATTCATTATGAAAAATATGAGGTCTTTCCACGGAAACAGGCTTGGAGCCAAAAGAACCTGCCTTTAATCTCATCGGTGATGCAATATATATGTATTGTGTCATTGTATGGTCATCCATCTCTTCCTTATTTTTTTCTTAGTATGTAGTACGTTTGACTGGCAAAAAAGTTCCAAAAAATACTCACTCTGTTTTTAGTTGATCAAAGTGAGTAGTTCTATATTTTAAAATTATAGCCAGTATGTATTTCTTCCTTGTGACTTTTCATTACTCCTTGTACCCTGCACCGGACTTTGGTTGACTGTCTTCTAGTTCCTTCACTCTTTTTCCAATTAGAACATCTTTATGCCCAAACACGAATACGATAGTAACAATGGAAAAAAATCAGGAGGCGACGTAAATGTTACAAGTAGCAGGGGTGCCTTTTCAACCGAGTAGCTTGTTGCAGCTTGGTACGATAGAAAGAGTGATTATTCAGCAAATGATGAACGCTCCAGTTGTCTATTCATATCCTTCCGTTCGTGAACTACAGTTTGAAATTAGTGCTCGAAAACATATTATAGAAAGTGCTAAGGCTATGAATGAAAGCCAAGTGGAGTTTACCACTTTCAGGTATGCCCGTTGTAACCCTACATACTGGAATTTGACGGGGGCAGGCGGTTTTTTACTTAGACCTGACGTGTTTCCAGCAGATGCTATTCTAGACATTTATCGAAATAGTTCACTGTATGCGTTTGAATGTGCAACAGCTGTCGTCATCATCTATTATCATGCCATTTTAAAAAGTATTGGCAGGACTGCTTTTAATACTTTTTTTCGAAATCTCTATTTATATAGTTGGCATACTGATCCGGACCTTGGACTTAATACCTTTCACGGAAGTCATTTTTTACCTGGTGATGTGATTTATTTTAATAATCCGGACTTTCATATCCAAACACCTTGGTTTAGAGGATTAAATGCGGTTATATTAGAAGATGGTCATTACTTTGGGCACGGTTTTGGAATTATGAGCGGCCGAGAAATAATCGATTTCCTGAATACACAGCGTAATCCAGGAAGTATTCAGCCCGCTTATTTAGGAAGTATAGTTACAAGACCTTCCTTTGACAGATTATCTAACCTCTCTATAGCTCTCCATAGGGAGCGAACCGTTCATAAAAAGACACCGCGCTTAGTCCACCATAATAAAAATCGTATCTCATTAGTACAGCATTTACACTACTGTAATACCGAGATACAAAGTTAGAAAAATCTATTTAAGCCTAGGCGGCACCCAAGACACTAACCCATTTTTAAGGGAGACGGGCTCCACTTTCAATTAGGTGAGTATAATGTAGTGTAAATACACAAACACGAAAGGATGTATAAACATGTACGCAAACGTAAATGCAGCACCTTTTATGGGCGCAAACGTATCACCTATGATGATGGATAATGTATCACCTATGATGATGGATAATGTACCACCTACTATGACTGCTCCTATGGCTCACCACCCTTATATGGCTCCTTCTTATGGTTATGGTTGCCCTACTCCAGCACGCGGAGTCGATAACTTTGTATTGATTGTTGTGTTGTTTATCTTATTAATTATTGTCGGTGCCAGCTTCACAAAATACTAATCTAAAAACTTCTGCTTACTAAACAAGGACATATTCTTTGAATATGTCCTTGTTTTCATGATGCCCCCTCTAGTTGATCACATCATTCAACAATTCACTTTTCATATGATTTCTTATTTCAATACCACAACGAAACTTTCTACAATAATTAAAAAGGCAAGGATTGAACGGATTGTTCTCCCACGCGATAATCATTTAAACCGTTCTCTACTAAGGCAACTTATTCAAATCAATTCATAAGCCAATTCTGTCATTCTATGCCTTAGAACAAGCTGGGCTTTTCTCGCTCTTTCATCTAAGATTTTGAGATCTTCTGTTTGAGTTTGCCATGGTAATTTCGTTTCGTTTTCCAGTTTTTCTACTTCTTCATCCATCCAAGTTTCGTATTTTTCATAAGTTGTGATCGCAACCTGTTCCTCCTGAAATTCTTCTGGAACAGAATAGTGCAACTTACTCAACCACTTGGAAAATGCTTTTTCACCATATGTATCTATTCGCTTATTAAAAGTGGAAATTAATTCCACTATTAAATGAGGGTCAAAACTTTGTTCCTTCATCTTCGATTCTAAAAGTTGTAATGTAGCGTCTGCAGACATTTCCTTTTTGTTCGTTTTTATTAATGCAGCTATTCCCCCAGCTACCATGAGACATCCAGCTATAGAAGCTACAGCTTTTCGCCAATTCATCTTAATTCTCCTCCCTCACTTTTTCAGTCATTGTTTTATTTAAACTTCTTGTATCTACTTTAATTTTTATTAGATTATAAAATTAACTAGATTTACCAGTTTCTATATAATACCATAAATATATGAGAACTTTTTTACTTTTCTAAAAGATAGGAGCCTTCATATGAATAGTGATTGGTTTGGAGATATTTTGAAAGACAATGAAAAGAGCGGTGAACGATTAAAAGGAATGGGAAAACCGCTTTCTAGGGAAACACTCGAAGGAAATGTACTCGATCGTACCGTGAAAAACGCAGGATATTTACCAGAATGGGTATCGTTACAACAAGAAGTTCGGTCTCGCTTAATTACGCTCATTCCTAACTTGCAAAACGTCGACAGACAAAATGAAATTGATCAAGAAATTGACGCCATCAACATTCTAGTGAAAAAATACAATAAAATATGCCCTGCCCCCATGCAAAAAATGCTAATCACACAGGAATTAGCTGAAACTCAACTGAAACGTTGGGAGTAGCAGCGGAATCTATTTGAAAAAATAGTTGTTTCATAGTTATATTGTCTGATTTCACATTTTATTGTCCGATTTATTGATTTATTGTCCGATTTCTTATTTTATTGTCCAAAATATGACAATACCTAATCCGAAGCAACAGGAGCACGTAATATAACTGCTTTCACCACTTTTATACCGAAATAACAAAATCCAGGGTGAAAGCTTTCGCCCCTGGATTTTGTTTTTCACTATTCATTTTCGTTTAGTTAGCAATACGCATCCACAAAGTATTGCGGGTTGAGCGGTTGACCTGTTACTTTTTCGATTTTTTCGTTCCAATGGTATTTTGAGCCTGGTTTGAAAAACTCTTCTCTTAGGAAGTTCCCAACGGTTGGTGTGAAAAATTGCTCAGACAAATCCGTCTTAATATATTGATGGAGCTGAGCAGAAGTCAGTTCTCCTAATAAGTAATTTTGGTAGTAAACAGGCGCTAACGTAAAGTGAATTTTCGCTGCCCAGTCTGGCAGGTTTCGATCTTCTGGTGCATTTATTAACTGAATGTCACTTACCAGCTTCCACCAAAGTGCATTTAAATCTTGATCTGGATTTTCATAAAGCTCTTTTTCAAAGAAGACAAACGTAATAATCCAACGAGCAGAAATTAACATTTTTAGTTGCTCGTATTTTTCAAGAGCCGGTGCCAGTGTGTCGAGTTGCTTATTGTCTAGCTTCAAGAAAGTCGCTAACCACTCGCGATTTTCAGTCATTTTTCCAAATAACATCGCGATCGCCTCTGTTGTTAACGTATGAGCGGGTGCTCTCAAAACGTACGGTAATTTTGTATCTAAATATTTGAAGTATGCCGCATGTCCAAACTCGTGTAACATCGTACCCATCCAGTAAGAGTTCGGTTGATTGTTACATAGGACGCGTGTGTCACCTTCTCTGTCCATATCCATACAGAAAGCTGTTGGATTTTTACCTGGACGAGGGTTCAGATCACTTTTAGCATATAAGTCTTCAATAGGAATATTCATGGCTGCAAATGTATCAGCCGTTAATTTCTCAAGATCTTCATTTTTAAAATACGGATCTAAATTCGTTTCTTCTGAAGCCGGCGCTTCTTGGAAAAATGGATCAACATAGTGCCACGGACGAAGGTCAGAAACGTCCATTCCGAACTTAGCAGCTAATTGCTCATCCAAATCACTCTTTAATTGACGGTACGTGTCATTTGATAAGTCAACTAACTTTTGGAAGATAGCAAAAATCTCTTCTCGATCCAATTCCTGATTTTCAAATGACATTTCATGGTAGTTATTATATCCTACCGCTTTGGCGGCTTCATTTCGTTTCATGACTAATGTTAATAGTTTTTCCTCGACGACTTGACCGACTTCTTTAGATGCTTTCCATGCGTCTTCACGTTCTTGCAAGTCCTCACTGTTTAACAAAATATTACGAACGTCATTGGCCGATAACTTCTTCCCATTAACTTCTGGTTCGTATGTATTAAACATGTGGTTCAGCTCAGCTGAAAGTTGCGACAGCTCTTGTAAGCTTTCTTTAGGAAGTTGATTTTCTTTAAACTGACTTTGCAGAGCTTCTAGTTGACGTGTTTCGATCGCCGTTAATTCCGATTCTCTTAAATAGTTTTGAACCGCGTTAAACAGTTCACTGTTGGAAAAATAAGTACGAAACTCAGTTTGCGCTTCACCTACTTTATCCGCCCACTCTTTTTCACCCGTGGTTTGTGCCATCCAACTAGCATCTGTAATATTACGATAAAGCTTGTCAACCATCAAATTTTGATCCTTTAGAAACTGTTGTACCGTCATGCATCTTCCTCCATTTATAAATAAAATGACTAGCTTTATTGGGAGTTACTTTTAATATAATACTATACTAAAAAACCACTGAAATGCTAATAGTTTACCTCTTTATTTTTCTAAAATTTGATAATCTTTCGTTTTGGTAACCGGTATGTTGTGTTGTGTGGCAAACCGGTATAGTTCATCATAGACTTCGTAGGGATGGAAATTAATAATCCTCATATTTAGTTTTTTTCTTACTTCAATAACAGCCCCTTTTACTTCCCAACCATAGCGTCTAAATTTAATCTTTTCTACATAATCGGAATTGGTATTTATAGTCAATACTGGGAGTTTATGCAATCTAACAAAAAATACGAATGCGGTTGGATGAATAATGAATGTATAGTTTAAGAATAATGTTAGGAAGAGAAGCACTAAAAATAATATCCCCACTACTAGTTGCCATTCAGAATAGCTTGAACTAAATCTAATTAAATTAAAAATACTTATAACTAAAAGTAAAAGAAGTGGCAACTTTGATGTTTTAGCCGTAAACACCATGCGCAGGCCTCCCTTCTATCGTATTCTCTTTTATACAGAAAATTGCTATAATCTATTACAAAATTTTTTTGGATTATATAATAGAAAGTTTATAGTTAACTTTGCTTCTTCTCCAGCTTTTGTAAAATATCATCTATTTTTTCCTCAATACGTATCATGCGCTTTTTGTTCTCGATGGTAGTCCTTATGAAAAACACAATCAGCATAATAAAACCTATTAATACTGCTAAACTAAGTAATTGGAAAATGGCATCAAATACATTAAATTCAATTTCACCAAACATCTCGTATCACCTCGTGTCTTTTTGTTTATTTGCATTATGTTGGAGATCCGTTTTTTCTACGAGCCTCTAACTCTGACTCCTGTATTCTTCTAGCTTCTCACTTACAATTACTGAGAACCGTACTAATCATAAAACTCCATATGCTCTTTTTCTTGTTTATAGTAATCGATTCGGTCTTGCAGTGTGCCTGTATGGAATTCGAATTTGTGACCATCAGGATCTGTAAAATAGATTGATTTTCGATCTCTTTCATCTCTTGGCCGTCCCGAAAGGATATTTACACCTAGCCTTTCTAGCTTCTCGTACATTGGCTCGTAATCGGCTTCTTCTATTGAAAATGCGATATGCGTGTAAGATTGATTGATTTCCTGACGCGGAATTTCCTTTTCTTCATTCAAGGCTAGCCACATCCCATTTAGGTCAAAATAAGCTGTCGTTCTCCCCTTTACTAGCAATCTCGCATCAAAAACGTCTTTGTAAAAAATAATGGCCTGCTCTAAATCAGAAACCGAAAATAAAAAATGATTTAGACCTTTTATAGACACGGTCTCACCTCAACTCTTATATTGGTATCACACTAGCTTCGTATGAATTTGTTCATCCGAAGACTTAATAACTTTCCAAAACCCCTTACTGAACCGTTCGATCTATCAACTGAGACACTTCACTAATCCATTAATAATAAAAATAAACTTATATATGATACCCTTACCACTCTAACACTCTCCCAAATCGACCTTTACCTTTACCAAACCTACATATGTTCCCGTATTTCTTCAACATTACCTTCCAATAGATCGAATGTCTCTTTTTCCGTACGACCGTCTGCATATGTGACTTCTACTTCAACAAACATCATATCTTCCATCTCCACCTGAACTGCCCAAACTTCTTCACCGTCAAGTTCATGCTGCATTTCATCATCATAAATTCCGTCATCAAAAATTCCATAAGTAAAATCAACTACTTTTTGCGACCCATCATTTAGGTGTACGTAAGCTTTTGCTTCTTCGACCTTATAAAAATCAAACCATACATCCCGCTGTTCAATAATCGCTTCAAAATGAGTAGTCTTCCCACTCATAAAAGTTGAATAACTGATCGTTAATCCCCGTGATTGAAAAAGATCCACTGGGAGGTATTCGGTGCCCGTTCCTCTGTTTAAAGAACCAACGGAATCTATCTTATATACATAACTGAATTTAGGATCAATTTGAATAGCCGCCTCATAGGTTGTACCTGACATCAGACTTGCCACGACTTCACGCCACTCGGCCTCTTCGTCTTTTTTATAGGAGAAAACCACATCCGCATCACTTTCTAATTCTTTAAATGTCCATTGAACATCCAAATAAATCGCACGATGGCTAGTCGCTTCAATATCTGGTAAGAAATGAATATCTGCAATCCATTTATCGCTTTCTCTCCATTCGTAGAGTTGCTGTTGTATGCCAGAGACTTCGTTCACCATTTGCCATTCGGTTCTCGAATAACTTTCTCTCAGATACTCTAACTCTTTCCCTAGTTGGTTCATTTTAACAATACTATATAAATTGAATAGTAGACTTGCGATAACCACCACTACAATTACGTTTACTGTTCTTTTCATTTAAGACTCTCCCCTATTTTATCACTAGCTTAGAATGACAAAATGTACCTACTATTTAATAAGTATCACTTGGTTTTAATAGTAACATGTGTAAGGGAACAATTGGAAAATAATTGTTCTTACTTTTAGATAAAGAAACAACTTTTTTCAAAAAGTCTTCTATCGCTAACGGCCCTATTTCAGTATGACTTTAGCCCTTTCATTTCTTAGGACAATCTATGTAATATTTTACCAATTAAGGAATAAAGTCACTTTACATAAACTTAGGAAAACAATACCATTTTAATTGTATGATTTTATAAAATTCTCCATATTTCACTAAATTCCCCCTCAAAAATCCCATTTTGATTTTTACCACAAAATACTCAATATTTTACACGTTTCTCAATGTTTCTACTCTATACGAAAGAGAGGTGAAGGATCACTGTCGTTGTTACGCCCATTATTTGCGTAAATTTTTGAAAGAGGTGGTAAGGCAAAATGTCAATTACACAACTCATCATGCGTACGATGCCTTTCTTTATTTCTAGGCTTATCGTTTATGCATTGTTTGGGCTAGTTTCTTTGATTTTCTTAGGACTTATGATTGGGTTAGGGAACTTACTTTTTAGATGGTTTGATTTCGCAGCAGGTTTTTTCATCATCATGATGATTGTTACATTTTTTACCGTATTTGGGGTATTGCGGTTTGTTGAGAGATATTTTTTGTATATGGTTAAAGTTGGCCATATTTCAGTTGTTACTGAATTGCTTAGAAAAGGTGAAGTGCCAGAAGGAAAAAATCAGATTACCTACGGAAAAGATCAAGTCGTTAAGAACTTTGGCTCTGCTAATGTTGCTTTTGTCGTAGATAAAATTGTATATGCTGCCGTTCGTCAAATTCAAAGATGGTTGTTGAGGATAGGTAACTTTTTTAATTTTATTCCTGGGGCTAAGAAGGTCATTGCGATCTTAAGTAAAGTAATGGAAGTAAGTCTACGTTATATCGACGAAGCCATTCTTAGTTATATCATGCTTAAAAATAGCGAGATGACCGAAAACGGCGAAGAGGAAAACGATAGTGTGTGGAAATCTGCATGTGATGGCGTTGTATTATATGCACAAAGTTGGAAAAACATTGTACTTACAGCAGCTGGAATCGTAGCATTTGTCTTTATACTAAATCTCAGTGTCTTTTTTATTAGTGTCTTTCCATTGATGGCTCTCGCCTCTGCAATGACGAGTAGCGCTGAAGGTGCAGCAATTCTTGGGTATTTTGCCATCATCGGTGCTTTTATTATTACATCGATGATTAAACGCGCGATCGTTGACCCTATTGCGATGATTGCGATGGTTCGCACCTTCCAGCTAAATATTAAAGGCATGGAACCGAGCGTTGATCTACAGCAAAAACTATTAAACGTTTCGTCGAAGTTCAAAGAATTATTTAATAAAAGGAAAGGCGAACGGCAAAAGGGCGATACGTCTACACCTAATAATAAAGGAGTTACTCCTTCCACTTAAATTCATGTTTCATATGCTATAAACTACAACACTATATTCTCTTTTACAAGGTGACGGGACTAAGATCTAGCTCCTTTTTGTTATATCATTGTCTGTGTAATTAGCAGGCATTGTTACGATGAAGGTGCCTAACTTCTTAATCTCAGTCACCTTTTTTGTCTCTTTTTACCCCAACACTTAGGCTGCAAGAAAGATACATTATTCATTCATTACAATTTGATTAAAAATTCGATGTGTTCCTAGTAATCTAGCTTCAATCGTGAGAAAATAGAGTTACATAAATTAAAAGATACACATAAACTAGTAAATTATTAACTGGAGGAAAAGAGATGCCACACTGGTTAAGGAAGTCACTATTTATTGCGATTACGGTCTTAACATTAGGAACAATTACTCCACCTCCCTACCTACATTCGAATGAATCTGAAGCAAAATCACCTTCCGATGCAGAAGTTAGTCAAAAGGAAAAAACTTCAGACGAAGTACATATACTATCTGACCTAGAAGATCATATAAGCTCAGACACAGACATAATGATGCTCCCATGGCATGAAGTTGCCGCAGGAACAGACAGTGAGGAACTCGTTGAGAAATGGATAGACTACACAGTTTACCATGCAGATTCACAAACGATTAATAAATTTGGAACAAGAATTAAATCAAAGATTGAAGATGAATACCGCGAGCTTATTCTCCCTAAGTTAGAAGAAACGCTTGCCGACATTAGCCAGGAAGCTGATGAGGAACTGCTACGAAATTTATATATTACGAATGACCCTTCGGATGGTCTAGGTGAAAAAATATTTCATGTCTATGATATGAGGAATGGGGAAGATTTATATCGTTTCCATGTCCGTCGAGATCACCCGCCACAACAAGGATATTGGTTCAACTTTCACTATCACACAGCCAATGACAACTTTGAAACCCATCATGAACTTGGTACCATCTATTGGGATAAAAACACCCCGCCAAATTGGATGTCTTAACGATAGTTTAAAACGAGGAAGCACTTAACTTAAGAAAAGCCAGCTACTTTCAGATAATATGGAAGTGACTGGCTTTTTCTATTATGGAAAAATAAATCTAATATTGTTTCTGTACATAAATCGAACTTTTAAGTTTACATAATAATAATATAGTATCCAAAAACAAGAGCTCTCCTATTAATTTGCTAGTTTAATCAACTCTGGGTCAGGTGTTCTCTTGGACAAGTAATTAGCAAGAAAAGATCCAAATGACAGATTAATAACCATATTAATAATAGCTGGGATAGCGGCTATTTCACTAATAAATTCAATCGCTAGAATTGCAGCTAACGCCGTATTACATAATCCAACATGAAAAACAATCGCCGTCACATCTTCATTTTCTACTTTTAGCCATTTTAATTGCAACAGTAAATAAGCTATCAGCATTGGCAGGGTCACTTGTAAAAAGGCAACAAGCGTAATGATTGGAAAAATAATAAGTTCTGAAGAGATCGCTCCTTTTGCACTTCCAATAATCGTATGAATGATGAGCAGCAGCGTAATCGATGAACCTAGTTTTGTATAACTCACTGACTTTGCCACTATATGAGGAAGCTTTCGTTGAAAGAAGAGCCCCGCTGTGATCGGTAAGATGACGATAAGAATAAACGATTGCAGTAAATTAAAAAAGGAGATGGTGACACTTTCCCCTTCAATACCTAGTAATGCCAAAGGAGTTACAATCGGACTTATGATGATATCTAAAAAAGAAGCCGCAATGACTAAGGAAGTATTCCCTCCAGCAATAAATGTGTAAAGAGTTGCCGCGGTAGCATTAGGAACCGTACCTGACAAAATAACACCGGCAGCTATTTCCGGACGTGTTGCAAAAAATAAATGGGCCAAAGCAACAGAAATAATTACGGTAATTGTCCACTTCAAACAGGTAGCTAATCCTAACACACCGTACTTCGACCGCATCTTCTTAATCGCTTCCACATTCATCGATAGGCCCGTAAAAAAAATCACGAAACCGAGTAAAACACTTGGCACCCAGCCCGCTACTTGTAAATGAAACGGGAAAAAATACGTAAAGAATGCAACAAAAATAATTAAAAGGGGCAGATTGCCTGATATAAACGAATGAAGATGTTTGATTCTTTCCTCACCTACCTTTTGAGTGGTAACAATATTGTTCCGTATATGGACTAACTTTTCCATTCAGAGTGATCCTATGTAACACAGAAAAAACCTTATTTTTTAACTATACACTAAACATTTTGATTATTGAAATAATAAAATTCCAAAAAAAATATATCAAGCAATGCAAGAAGACCCGAAAGATACATAAAAAAACTTGCATCTTCCGAGTCTAGTTTATCTTAATGAGAAGGTACTATTCCGATCATTTAATTGTATCATAACAATAACCAAACGGGCTTCTTCTAACAAACTGACCGTCTCCTAGTTGTCCGACGAATTTACCATTTGAAACGATCTGTTTTCCTCGTAGAAATACATCAGTCGGTGCACCTTTTGTTTTAAAGCCCTCAAACATATCATAGTCCAAACCTTGATGAGAGGTAGTTTGAGAGATCGTTTGCTCTTTGTTAGGGTCAAATAATACAATGTCTGCATCACTTCCAACTGCAATCGTTCCTTTTTCAGGAAATAGACCCATCACTTTTGCAGGAGCCGTCGAAAGCAATTCAACCATTTTATTTAACGATAGTTTTCCTTCAAGAACTCCATATGTGTGAAGTAACGTTAAGCGGTGTTCAATTCCATTTCCGCCGTTAGGGATTTTCCTAAAGTCTTCTTTGCCTAATTCTTTTTGTCCTTTAAAATTAAACGCACAATGATCTGAGCCTATTGCCTCTAATGTACCGTCTTTCAAAGCATTCCACAGGGCATCGATATGTCGTTGTTCTCTTAGTGGTGGTGAACATACATATTTTCCGCCCTCAAAGTTCGATTTTTTTAATTCATCTATCGTCAAAAGTAAATAGTGTGGGCACGTTTCTGCATAGATGGGTAGTCCCTTTGCTTTAGCTGCACGAATAACTTCTGCAGGCTCATATCCACTTACATGAACGATGAAAAGAGGTGCACCAACGATTTCAGCTATTGAAATGGCGCGGTAGGTTGCCTCGGTTTCCACTTCGATCGGTCGGCTTACCGCATGATAGAAAGGGTCAGTTTGGTTATTTTCAATACATTGTTTTTGCAGTAAATTAATTAAATCACCATTTTCACAGTGAACCATAACCAATGCCCCTTCGTCTTTTGCGGCCGCTAACGTTTTGTACATGGTGGCATCATCAATCATTAAATCATCTTTATAGGCCATAAATACTTTTAGAGTAGGAATTCCTTCTTTTACAATCGTAGGAATTTCCTTAATAACATCATCTCTTAAATCAGTTACCCCAATATGAAAGCCATAATCAATTGCAGAGGATCCTTCCGCTCGTTGTTTCCAGCGATCAATCCCATCCATTAATTTTTTTCCTTTTGGTTGTAATGCAAAGTCTACGACAGTCGTCGTTCCACCGATCGCAGCTGCTACAGATTCTGTTTTCCAAGGGGCTGTTACCGTACCACCAAATGGACTTTCAATGTGTGTATGTTCATCAATCATCCCTGGCAAAATTAATTTCCCTGTTGCATCAACTACTTGTGCACCAGCTTCTTCTAATTGTCTACCAATTTGAACTACTTTACCGTTTTCTATTAAAAGATCAGCTTCATACGAGTCTGAACTTGTTATGATTTTTCCGTTTTTAATTATTTTTTTCATTTCTATCCCTCCTGCGTTATTTACTGAGCTTTTCTAATGTACGGGCCAGTACTTTAATGCCTGTAGCAATTTCTGCAGTTGCCGTAAACTCTGTTGGTGCATGACTAATTCCGTTCTGACTAGGAACAAAAATCATATTAGCAGGAACTCGTCGAGACATGATAAGTGCATCATGATAAGCCCCGCTAGCCATTACTTTTGCAGAACAGCCCACTTCTTCACAGCTTTTTTTAATAAACTGAACAACTTCCTCATTCATTCGAGACGGGACATCATCACTTTTAATTGAAAATTGATAAGATAAGTCACGTTCATCCAATATTGTCGTTATTTCTTTAGAAAGTTCAGTAATAATCCGTTTCTTTTTATTTGCATCCACATCTCTAATATCAATTGTCAATTCAACCTGCTCTGGAATGACATTACTCGCCCCGGGTGTAATCACCATTTTCCCAACAGTCCCTACACTCGTTTCACTTATATTATTTTTTGTAAGTTTCTCTACCAACAGAATGACTTCCGCAGCTGCAGGCATAGGGTCTTTACGGATTGACATTGGCGTACTGCCTGCATGGCGTTGTTCCCCGTGAATGATAAGCTGAATGTCAGTTGGAGCTGCTATATCGTCAACAATGCCAATTTCTTTTTGCTCAGTTTCTAGTACAGCACCTTGTTCAACGTGAAGTTCAATGAAATTTTTAATTTTTTCGGGGGCAAGTTCTTCCGATAATACTTTCTCGGGATTACGTCCGTTTTGTAAAAGTACTTCTTTTAGAGATATGTGATCTTTATCTTTCCAGGATTCGAGGTCTGCTGGAACGATCATCCCCGTTAGGGCACGGCTTCCGAGACATCCAATACCAAATCTAGTTGGTTCTTCGGCAACAAATACGACAAGTATAATATCATGTTTCGGTTTAAAGTTTTCTTGCTGTAGAATTCGAATCGCTTCAAGAGAACCAAATACACCAACGACCCCATCGAACTTTCCTCCATGTGTCGGGGCATCTAAATGAGATCCCGTCCATACTTGAGGAAGCTTTCGATCTGTTCCTTTCCAAGTACCAAAAAGATTTCCAATTTCATCTTCTTCTATTTTCAATCCTAATTCTTCCATTTGTTTTTTCATATATTCTTTTGCAAGTGTATCTTGTTCGGTATACACGACACGCGTGACACCATGATTAGGTGTTTCGGTATATTGGGCTAATTCGTCTATATGGGCTTCAATTCTTTGTTCAAGACTTTTCAAATAGGTTTCCTCCTTTACTCAAGGTAAAAGAGTGGACTAGGTCCACCCTTTAGATTTTAATTGCTAGTTTCGAATATTATGAATTTAATATACGTACCTGACCACGTCTATTTACTTCCAAACTGGTTGAGTAGACCTATATACGGCTTTTTCTCTGGGGATTTATACGTTTTTAACTTACTTGTCGTTTTTCCAAGGTCTACGATTGCTTCTGCAAATTTAACTCCGGCTACAACCCCATCAATTACGGGTACGCCAAGCTCTTGCTCTAATTGATTTGCAAACTCGGCCATTCCAGCACACCCAAGTAAAATCGCCTCTGCATCATCTTCGGCAACTGCTCTTTTTCCTTCTTGTCTAAGCATTTCGATACCTCTTTCAGGATCTCGCTCAAAATCTAATACACACATTGGAGTCGTGCGAATTTGAACAACACGATGTTCCATTCCGTAACTTGCAACTAATTCTTCTAACATTGTTTTAATTCTTGGTAAAACCGTTACAACTGAAAATCTCGCCGCTAACATCGACGCCATGTACATCGACGCTTCAGCAATTCCGATAACAGGTGCATTCGTCACCTCACGAGCAGCTTGAAGTCCTGGGTCACCGTAGCAAGCAATGACATAAGCATCAACGCCTTCACTTTCTCCTTTTATTACTTCTTCTAGCACGCCGGGAATACTTAAGTATTCATCGTAAAAGGACTCAATTGATGCCGGCCCCATTTGTGGACTAACCGCAATAATTTCCGTATCGTCTCTTTTAACGCTTAGTGCTGCGCTTTCGATCCCCTTCGTCATTTCCCATGTCGTATTTGGATTAATTACTTTAATTTTCATTAAATGACCTCCTTGTCTTTTGACTGCTCGTCGAGAAGATGTTTCACTTCAATTTTTCCAAAGATCTCAGGTTGATAGTATTTTTTAGCAATCCAATATTTCATAAGTGGGTAGTAGAGAATGTTTGAGATCACAAAAGCTGTAATAAATCCTACATCAGGGAAGAAGAATACCGATAAACCTGCTGGGACATAGGCGATAAGTGCTGCTGGATTAATATTATTCCAATAACGATATTGACCACCTGATTTATACAGTTCTTCAATATTTAATTGACGTTTTCTTAATAGATAATAATCACAGAACATAATACCAGCGATTGGGGAAAGTAATGACGATATAATGATTAAAATGGTCGGCAAGAAATCTGCAAATGCCCATGGTTGCATCAGTAAACCGATAATACCTGCGATTATTGCGCCGTGTGCGAATTTTATCTTTTTCGGGAAGTAGTTTACGATAATATAGCCTGGCGGTAATAGGTTTGCACTAATATTGGTAGACCATTGTGCTAAAATAACAAATGCTAGACAGACAATTAAGATAAACGGATGACCTTCGCCAAGTACTACCGTCATCATTTCAATAGGATTCCAGTTTCCTGTTGCTACGCCACTCGTCATACCTATAATTGTGAATAAGATCATCGAGCTTAGTAGACCCGCTGAATGGGCAATCGCACTTCCTTTATTTGCTTGCATCCAAGTCCCTTTTTTGTCTGATGGTTTTACTTTTAAAAATCTGGTAAAGTCTGATGCGTTGAGTGCCATTGTAATGTAGAGACCCATAAATACGACCACACCGTATCCTAACGAAAGACCTCCGTCACCACTAAGGGCAAATAATGATCCAAGTGTAATATCAAATTTAGTCATTATTAGATATTGGAGATAAACACCAATAATTAGAATACTTGGAGCAGCAAGCATTTCAAACTTTTTAATTGCATTAATCCCAAAGGCAGTATTTATGATTTGAACGGCACCAAATAAAATAATGAGTAGTGTCATATTGGAATATCCAAGAAGTATTTTCATAATTTCATTGAGTGCAAAGGCACCCATCCAGGTTTGAAAACCAAACCAGAATATTGCAGGGATGGCACGAACGGTTGCCGGAATATGTGTTCCTAAATAACCGAAACATGCTCTAATGTATACCGCGTACGGAATACCATATTTAATTCCGAAGTCCCCTAGTAGTGTCAGGAGCGCGACAACCACGAGGTTTCCTAAAAGTGCGGCAAGTACTATTTGGGTAGGTGACAAGGAAGGAAAAAGTTGGGCCGCAGTAATAAAGGTTACAAGTTGAACGGCAATACCTACCCAAAGGAGGAAAAATCCAAATGTGCCGATATTTCGTTCTGAATCGAGGGTCGGGATAATATCTTTTCCTGTTAAACTAAGACCTTTATTTTCCTTCATTTATAAAACTCCCTTCAACTTTTCATATAGTTTAATGTTGTTTCAAGTAACAACGATGTTCCAATCTCGATATCTTCAATCTCGGCCCATTCATTTGGGTTATGGCTAATGCCATCTTTACAACGGACAAAGAGTAAGCCAATATCTGTAATTTCACTCATGATCATGGCATCATGACCAGCCCCGCTTATCATAAGTGGCGCTTCAACGCCAATAGTCTCACCTGCTTTTCTCATTGCTTGGATAATATGATCTGCACATTGAATTGGATCTTGTATAAGATGTTCTGTTATGTCATAGGTGAGCCCCCTTTTTTCACATATTTGGTTAACAGCATTTTTCACATCGTGCAGCGCATCATCTCTTCTTTTTAAGTCTATATCTCGTAAATCAAGAGTAAACTTAACATATTCTGGGATTACATTTGTACCATTTGGAAAAGCTTCAATTTTTCCTACAGTTGCAACAGTGACAGCAGAGCGATCCTTCGTCGCAATCGCTTCAATAGCTTGGATAATTTCTGTTGCCCCTCCCATCGGATCATTGCGTAATGACATTGGCACTGTCCCTGCGTGACCCGATTGGCCTTGGATTTTAATTGAGAGCCAACTTGGCCCAGCAATGCCTGTCACTATTCCAACTGGTTTATTAACCGATTGTAAATATGGTCCTTGCTCGATATGCATTTCTAAAAATACTTTAACTTGCTCAGTTGTTCGCTTTACCGTTGCTAGAAGATCTGGGTCCAACTGGACATTTTTAAGCGCTTCACTTCGTGTAATTCCGTTTTCATCTTTGGCTTGTAAATCTTTTTCTGTGGCTTTTCCCACCATTGCTCGACTACCAAATAAACCACCTTGGAATCTGGTACCTTCTTCATCGCTAAATGAAATGATTTCTAAAGGATGGGCTAGTTGCAGGTTTTCTTCCACAATGATAGTCGCAACTTCAATTCCCCCGATAACGCCAACCGTCCCATCAAAGTTACCCCCATTCGGAACCGTATCGATATGCGAACCAATTAGTACAGCAGGCGCATTCGGATCAGTTCCTTCTCTCCTACCGATAACATTACCCGCGTGGTCAGTACGTACGGTCAGCCCCGCTTCCACCATCCACTTCTTTACAAGCTCAAGACCGGCCTGATCTTCAGCTGTTAACGCCTTTCGTGTCACACCTCCCTGCTTCGTTTTTCCGATTTGGGAAAGCTCTTTAATGCGCTGTAACATTCGCTGTTGATTAACCTTCAATAACTGTCTCATATAAACTCCTTCCCCCGCTTAGTGTGGGTGGTGCCAGGCACCTTCATTCCTTTAACGCTCTGCTATATCGCAGGTGCCTGGCACCTTCACCTCTTTAATGCCCTGCATTGTACTGTGGTAGTTAGCTTCTTAGGGTTGCGGTTTTTTGCTGGTCAATAGTCAGGTGCTCGGTAATCGCAACACCGTATTCTTTCTCAGCCATTTCAATGGTAATGAACTCGTCAATCACATCTGCTAAGACTTCCGCTGGGTCACGCTCAAATGGGTTACCGTAGCCTCCACCACTCGGCCCTGTTAGAAGTAAAGTATCACCTTTCTTCATCGTAGTATTCGGTACCATTGAAGGCAGGTGCTTCTCACGGTCGGTTCCTGCGTTTAATGCCACCCCGCCTACATAACCATCGGCCCCGCCAGCAAAGCCCCATGGTGCATGTTTGTGGCCATCCGCCTCTAAAGAGACACTGCCATCTTCTAAGAATGTCACTTCTTTTACTGAACCAATCCCGCCACGCCATTTACCAGCGGCACAGGCTTCGTTCCTTAATTCATAACGAGTTACTCGCAACGGATAGTGAGACTCGATATCTTCAATCGGGTTATTACGAGTATTCGCATATAGCGTATCCACCGCGTCCATCCCGTTCATCCCACTTCTTCCTCCATAACTTCCTTCCATGATGTCCATGAACACCCAATAATCTTCTTCCTTCAGTCCGCTATATGAAACAACTTTTAAGTTCCCGACCCCTGCACTAATTTGATTTGGAACCACCTGGCCTAAAGCTTTCATTAGCGTACTAGCCACAATATTCCCTGGACAAAATCTTGCAATAGTTGGCGCTGGGAATATCGGATTACATATGGTTCCTTTTGGTGCTGAAATGCTAATCGGGCGAATTAACCCTGAGTTTTGCGGAATATGACCAAATGTATTTGAATCTAGTAATATAGAACGTAACGTTAAATAAATTGCACAATCCACTGTACCTTCAAATGGCATATTAATCGGACGATCAACTTGTGGAGATGTTCCCGTTAAATCGATGCTAATATCACTTCCGTCAATCGTAACGGTCACTGCAATCTTTAAATCTTTCTTATGAACATCGTCACTATCTAAATAACCATCGACAAAACCTTCAGCGTAATATGTGCCATTTGGCAATTTCTCAATTTCATTTCTTAGCATGGTCTCTGAATATTTCATCAAGTCTTCACTGGCAGCCAAGACGGTATCTAAACTATATTTCTCTATTAAATCAACATAGCGATCCGCCCCAATTTTAGCTGCAGCAATCTGTGCTTCAATATCGCCAACAACCATATCAGAAGCACGAATATTATCCCGTAATATATTCCAGATGAAGCGATTTTTAACGCCTTTTTCATATACCTTAATTGCCTTAAACTGTAGTCCTTCCGCATAAGCATCGACAGCGTCAACGATCCCGCAGCTCCCAGGCGTTAGAGCACCAATATCTAAGTGATGAGCCGTTGTTACTGAAAATCCAATCAACTCATCCTGGTAGAATACAGGAACACAAATACCGATATCCGGACCGTGAGAAGCACCATGATACGTAGAGTTATGCATAATGACATCTCCTGGGTAAAACTCTTCTCCTCTTTCTTCAAATATCTTCAAAATACCTCTGACATACCCAGGAATTGGGCCTGATTGAAGGGGTGTACTTTGCGTTGACTCACAAAGCTGTTGAATATTCATATCTACTAATGCACACCCAAAATCTTCAGATTCACGAATGATGCTGGAATATGACATTCTTGCAAGCTTATGGCCCATTTCAATTGCAATATTTTCAAGTGCCCCCCGAATAACTTGAGACGTAATTGGATCAATCGTTTGCTGTTGGATAGATTTCATTATTCGTTCCCTCCGATCTTAATCGTAATGTTTCCATTTTGTTCCACGAAAGCTGTACAATTTGGTGGCATGATCGTCGTCGTATCTTTTTGGAATATAATCGCAGGACCCTCAAAGCTTGATCCAGCTGGTAACTTTTCACGTTGATAAAAATCTGTTTCGAATTCTTTTAATTCACCATTGAAGCGGAAGACTGTTTTTCCTTTCTTAATCAGTCCTTCTTCAGCTGTACCGCCTTCTGGCACAAATGGTTTTTGAATTTTAGGCATAACACCTTTTCCAGTTAGACGAACATTAACAATTTCAATTGGGATTTCTTCAAAATGATGACCATATTCGGCTTGATGCAGCATGTGGAACTCTTTCCAAGAGTTTACAATACTCCCTTCAGTGATTTTTCCATCTGGCAATTGAACGCGCAACTCATACCCTTGACCAACATAACGGCAATCAGCCGTACGTTTAAATTCAATGTTAGAAGTATCAATGCCGTCTTCGTTTAGTTGGGATGCAATTTGCTGTTCTAACTGTTCTAAATCAGCATTTAATTTCTTAAAATCGATTTCGTGACTAAACATAAACTCTGTTTTGATCAAATCGTATTTTAGGTCCGTTGTTAATAAGCCAGTCGCTGACGTTATTCCTGGATGTGGAGGTACGATAACTTCAGGGATATTTAAAATCTGTGCAATTTCCACCGCATGTAACGGACCAGCACCACCAAATGCTACTAGTGAAAATTCACGGGGATCTTGACCCTTTTGAATTGTTTTTTCACGAATTGCATTAGCCATATTATTATTCACGATCGTTAAAATACCTTCCGCTGTTTCTGTAGTCGACAGCCCTAATTGTCCCGCTAACTCAGATATGACTTTATTCGCTTCCTGAGTGAAAATTCTCATCGAACCACCAAGGAAATTACTTTCATCTAAACGACCTAATACAACATTCGCATCTGTAACCGTTGGCTTTGTTCCACCGTGTCCGTAACTTGCTGGTCCCGGTCTTGAACCCGCACTTCTAGGCCCTACTTTGAATGCGCCACCTTCATCAATATGAGCGATACTTCCTCCTCCAGCTCCAATCGTATGAATATCAATCATCGGAACCATGACTGGGAAACCAGCAATCCAAGTGTCTCGAGCGGAAGATTCATCAATACCTTGCTCAGTAATAATTCCGATATCAGCACTCGTTCCACCTACATCAAAAGTAATCAGCTTTTGTTTATTTGAAAGTTCTCCTGACCACCAACCACCTAATACACCAGCAGCTGGACCTGATAAAAGTGTATTAACAGGCTTTTCTGAAACGGTTTCTGCCGTTCCAACACCTCCGTTAGAACACATAATGTGGAGGTCCGCCATTAGACCCGCTTGTTTTAAACCTGTTTTTAAGTTAGCAATATAGTTTTTCACTTTTGGCCCTACAAAGCCATTAATAGATGCTGTGGTAAAACGTTCAAACTCGCGGAATTGCGGTGAAACATCAGCAGAAGTTGTCACAAACGCTTCAGGATATTCTTCTTCTATGATTTCTTTAACTCGTTGCTCATGGATAGGGTTGATGTATGAAAACAAGAACGAAACAACGATCGATTCAACACCTTCGTTTTTTAGTTCTCTAACTGCCTCTCTTACTTCCACTTCATCTAAAGCTACTAAAACATCACCTTTAGGTGGAGCTAACCTCTCACTAACGACTTTTCGATGTCTTCTCTCGATGAGCGGTCGATTTTGCCACGGAATTTCCTGCATAATTGAATAGTTTTGCGGACGTTGATGTCTGCCAATATGAAGAATGTCTCTAAAGCCTTTCGTTGTGATCATTCCAGTTTTTGCTCCGTCATATTCGAGGATTGCATTTGTCGCAATCGTTGTACCGTGAAAAACGTGATCTATCTGCTCTTTTGTTATTCCTTCTTTATCACATAACTCTAATATCCCTTGAACCACTCCACGTGAAGGATCATCTAACGTGGTGGGCACCTTATTAATCCACGTCTTCCGCTCTTCAGTGTCTGTGTACATAATATCTGTAAATGTTCCTCCTACGTCTACACCTACTAATTTCATATCTGCTACACCCCTTACTAGTTTTTGAATATTTTGAATTTAACAACTACTTTGCAATTAATGTGCCAAATGTAAAACTACTGTCCTTTTATCTGCTTAATAAGTGCACTTTAAGTTAGGCTGGAATACTGCCCGTTCAACTTAAGTACGATTGTAGCTATTAATAAAAATAAAATTGAAAGTATCGACAAATAATCTCACATACTATTTAAAACAACAAAAAACCAATTGCATTTTTGCAATTGGTTTCTAACTTCTAATATAATCAAGCCTAACTTCATACTATATTATTACTAATTCGAATGCGTTAATTGCATTATTGCAACTTCTATTGCGTTTCTGCAATTTTTATGTTAAATTTTCTGACTTTTCTCGTTAAAGTAGATGGATCGACCCCTAAAATTTTACTCGCTTCTTTTAAAGTTACACAATCCTTTAAAGTGTTTTCAATTAATTCTTTTTCAAATAAAAAGACAGCATCCTTTAAAGTTAGGTCTGGTAAATACTCTTTGGAGTACTTATGACGAATGATTTTTTCTGGAATATGGTTAAACGAAATTTCATCACTCGAAACAGTTACAACTAAACGTTCGATTGTATTTTGCAATTCTCTTACATTTCCAGGCCAGGTGTAATCCATTAATTGATCTAATACACCTTCACCAAAAAATTTCCACTTGGCATATTTTTGATTATATCGTTTTAGAAAATGCTCCGCTAAAAACGGGATTTCATCTCTTCTCTCACGTAAACTCGGAATTTGAATAGGGATTATATTGAGGCGGTAATAAAGGTCATTGCGAAACAGCTTTCTTTCAACCATTTCTTCTAAATCACGATTGGTAGCGGCAACAAACCGTACATCAACATCAATTGGTGTAGTACTCCCGAGTGGTGTAACTTGTTTTTCTTGTAAAACTTGAAGTAACTTGACTTGAAGGTTTAACGGCATTTCTCCAATTTCATCTAAAAACAAGGTACCCTTATTCGCTGCTAAGATCAGTCCTTGTTTCCCGTCACGATGTGCTCCAGTAAACGTTCCTTTTGAGTAACCAAACAACTCAGATTCCATTAGTGTTTCAGGTATCGCCCCGCAATTCACTTTTATGAAAGGACGGTTTCTACGACTGCTCGATTCGTGTAGAGTCCTTGCTAATACTTCTTTTCCAACACCTGACTCACCTAGGAGCAGGACCGTAGACTCTACATCTGCGACTCGTCGAACTAAATCATATGTATCTTCCATCATTTTTGATTTTACAAGAGGGCGATCCTTATTCTTATCCTTTTTCTCTAATTCAACTTGATAATGCTCAACCAGAGATTTGGTTTCTTCTAACTTTTTAGTCAGTTTGTCAGTTTCTGTTATATCTTTTGAAATATTAATTACCTTTGTCAAGTCGCCTTCCTCATTAAAGATTGGATAACCAGAAACAAGTAAACGCCTCCCTGACTTAGTCGTTTGGACAATAGTCACATTTCTTCCTTCCTCAATCACTTTTCGAGTCGAAGATTGATCAATGATTTTTTCATTTACTAGAAAATCCATTGGTTTACCGATAAAATCTTTCTGGGATACCCCCATAATACGTTCACAAGCTTCGTTTACCCGCAAAATATTACCTCTTCCATCTGCAATCGTAACGAGTTCACCAACAAGACTCATGATAAGGTCTAGTTCTTGTTTTAGTTCATTGATTTTATTCGTCTGAAAAGCGAGGTGTTCTACTAATGAAGTATCAAATAAAAAACTAATTGCATTTTTTTCACCATCAACATCGACTATTCCTTGTTCAAACAGGATAATTGCTTCTTGTTTGCATTTCTTAATAGAAGATAAAAAGGGTTGGTTTGTTTTAATTGCTTTAATCGCATTACTACCCGGGATAATACTCAAGATCGTTTTATTTAATAACTTATCAAAGTTTTGTGAGAGCATTGCCGAAGCTTTTTGATTAGCAAAAGTAATCAGACCTTGATTTGATGTCATAATTAACCCAAAGGGCATTTGATTCATAACCGTTTGCATCTTCTCACCTCTACTAAAATCATATTGTTCTTTCATTTCGACAAATATTGCTTATAACCTTTATCTAAAAGACATTGAATAAAAACATAAATAAACCGCAGTCTCATTGTTTATTCTTTTAATTCAAATCCATTCACTTTTAAATGTGCACGATAAATATCCATCATAGAAGGCACGTCGTCTGTACTAGGTCGCGATTGTTCATCCCAAATTTTTGACTTTTGCAATGCTCTCGTACAATGAATGAAGCATTCTTCTACATCTACGCCAATTCCAAGTACAGGTGTTTTATCGTTCAAGGTCATGTGACTAAGAATTTCTCTATTTTTTATTATCGTTGCCCTTCCATTGATGCGTAAGACTTCATCCATGCCTGGAATGACAAATAGTAATCCAACGTGCGGGTTTGATAAGATATTTAAGATAGAGTCCACCCTTCTATTACCTGGTCGATCAGGAATGACCAATTGACTCTCATTTATTACGTACACCGCTCCTGGTTTATCTCCTCTTGGTGAAACATCACATTTCCCATCTGCATCTGCAGTGGCCAGAAACAACAAAGGTGACATCGAAATAAACTTCTTACACTGGTCATCAATGACTGAAACGATCTTATTTTTTACAAACTGATGAGGAGACCCGACCAACTCTCTAAGCTCTTTTTCCGAAGTAACCGCATCTTCTTTAAAATTTATTTTTTCCATATAAAAACCCCACTTCCTGCATAGTAAACCTATTTAAACTAACAACTATTAAACTGATTCTCATATATCTACTATACTATATCTGATCTTTGCGGAAAACTTTCCAACTTAATAGTTAAGAACATCAATTAAAAGAAACTGCCTCCACGGAAAGTGTAAGACGCAAACTAACACTCAAGAGACAGTTTCATTCTTATAATCGATTACTTCATTTTTCTTAGCAAATATAGTAAATACGGTGTACCTACTAAGGCAACGATAAGTCCGCTTGGAATATCTTTCGGTGCAATAACAATCCGACCTATAAAGTCAGCTACAACTAATAGTAGTCCGCCTAGTAACCCTGACACAATCATAAGAGGATAATGGTGAAAACCTACTATTCTCCTTGCAATATGAGGTGCAACTAACCCGATAAATCCGATAACACCAACAAGAGAGACAGCCGCTGTACTAAGTGCAACGCCAATTAATAACGCCCATACACGTGTCGACCTAACGGATAACCCAAGTCCAGAAGCAACATCATCACCAAATGTTAAGGTGTCTAGTTTTCTTGTCATATATATGGCGGGACCAATAAAAATCCCTAACAACAAAAGCGCCATATAAACATCATCCCAACTTTTCCCATACGTACTCCCGGAAAGCCAAACGAGAGCACCAGCAACTGCTAACTTTGCCTTAACTACAAACACTTGAGTGGCTGCAGATCCAAAGGCTGCTATGGCCACACCCATTAAGGCAATAAGCATAGGAGAAAAATTATTCTTCCATCCTGAAATTAAAATAATTAGTAAAGCAACGACTGACCCCGCAATTGCCCCTAACGGCATAAATGCAGGAGGAATGGCTGGAAACATGACGAGTAACAGCATCGCACCCGCGCCGCCCATTGAAGTAACACCAATTACACTTGCATCTGCTAACGGATTTCGAAGGACACCTTGTAATAACACCCCAGTAACTGCAAGCATCATCCCCACAATAAACGCAGTTAGCACACGAGGGATCCTAAAATTCCATACAGCTGTATTGGTCCACTCCAGCGTCCATGCTTGTCCATTGAAGGAAAACGCTACAACTATACTAATGGCAATCAGACCAACAATGATGGGTACGACCACAGTTAAGCGTGTTGGCGTAGATGTTCCACCCATCGGACGATCGTTACGTTTCAACGAGCGTGCAGTTCTCCATGCTAAATAAAGTAACCAAGGTCCACCAATCAATGCCGTCATCGCTCCAACAGGAACTTCTTGTCCAGGTTGAATGAGCCGTCCTAATACATCTGCACCAATCATTATAATGGCACCCCATAAAAAAGAGTGGACGAAAATCATAACATGTCCTTTGACACCGAGCATTCGTACAATATGCGGGGCCATCAATCCAATAAATCCAATCGGTCCAACTACACTAACTGTGACTGCAGCTAAGACAATCGCTACTGCCCAAGTTACTAGTTTAATCAATGACACATTCTGCCCGAGGGAAGTTGCAACATCTTCACCAAGAGATAATGTATCTAGAGGCTTAGCTAAAAGTAATGCACAGACAAATGCAATCGCAATAGCTGGAGCTGCGAAGGATACCCCGTCCCAGTTTAACTGTACGAGTGTTCCGGATCCCCATAGGAATAGACCATTTGTCTTGTTTTCAAATAGTAATTGCATGGCTCCGGTAATCGAAGCAAAAAGTAATGAGATAATCATCCCTGTTAAAGCTACACGAACTGGCTCCATCTGACGGCCTGCAAGCAGAACGACCAAAGCCGATGATAGGACCGCTCCTAGTAACGCCGTTAAAAATGGAAAATTCCCTAAAAAACTAGGAAAAAATATCGTAGACGCAACAACAAAGAAAAACGCTCCTGCATTTATTCCTAATGTTCCTGGTGCAGCAAGTGGGTTTCTCGTAAGTGTTTGTAAGGCAGCACCTGATACAGCAAGTGCCCCACCTGCTAAAATACCAATTACTAATCTAGGTAAACGAAGAGATAATACTATATCTTGGACTCGACCTTCCACCCAAACTTGGTCCAAAAGCTCTGGAACTGTATAGTCAGCTTGCCCTTGCGTTAAATGAATGAGTGATAAACAAATGAGCAAGAAGAAGCCCCCTGTCAGCAAGACAAAGGACTTCTTCATAGATTGCCCGAACATTACTTATTCACCATCGTATCCGTAATTTGATCAAGTAATGTACCTGCTGACAACGGACCACCGTATAACCAAGTGTCTTCTCCTAAGTCATACAGGCGGTTTTCTTTTACAAACGTTAGGTTTTCCCATACTTTATTACCACTTAATTGATTTTGGTAAATATTATCTGCATCTGGAACCGTAAATAAATAGTTTGCCTCTTCGTATTTCACTAAACCTTCAACGTTAAATGTACTTGATCCAAAGATTTCATGTTGGTCGGGTACGTGAACGTTATTTAATCCCATTTTTTCAATAATGATCGATGCCATTGAATTTGGAGTAAACACACGAATCTCTGGTGCTTGAGCTCCTGAATAAGCAAGTGTTAGAATTACATCTTTTGTTGCTAGATTAGCAGAGTCAATTTTTGCTTCCGCTTCTTCGTATTTTTGATCAAGCTCAGCTAATACTTGGTCTGCTTCAGCTTCTTTACCTACCGCTTTTGCAATTTCTTTAAATGTTGTTTCCATTTCTTCATATAGGTTAATGCTTTCGTCCTCTGGGTATGGGTTAAAAATTACAGTCGGAGCAATCGCTTCTAGTTCAGTTAACATACTGTCATGTCGGAAGCTCACTCCAATAATTAAATCTGGCTCAATTGAAGCTAGTACTTCTAAGTTTGGTTCTTGACGACCACCTACATCAACAACCGTATCATCAAACTGAGGTTCGATGTTTACATAGTCTCCGTACATATCGATATCTGCTACACCTGCTGGTTGAACCCCAACAGCCAATAAATTTTCAGCATATGTCCATTCAAGTGCTACTACTTTTTTTGCAGGAGCATCTAAAGTGACTTCTCCATTTACACCTTCTATTGTAACTTCAGTATTTTCTGTCGTTTCCACTGCTTCATTACTTTCTTCCTCCGGTGTAGATGCTTCTTCGTTGTTAGAAGAACAAGCAGCTAACCCTAATACTAATGCTACAAGAGCTAGTACAATCATTAATTTTTGTTTCATTTTCTTGACCTCCAATTATTATGCATTCATCCTAGTAGTCTTATATCGATCATGATAATCATTATCAATATCAACAAAAATTAGTATATAACTGAAGTGTTTAATTGTAAAGAGGAATTAAAAGTATTTTAATAATAAAAATCATTCTCACTTAGAGGGATTTTGTGTTACTATACTTAGTATACAAAATCGCTTAGATCAAAGGTCTAATAGTTGGAGGAATATGGAATGAAGGCATCCATTCAGACAAATAAGTTATCGATTGGCTATCACGATCGAACACTTTTTGAAAACTTAAACTTGACAATACCACATGGGGAAATTTCTGTTTTTGTTGGAAGTAACGGTTGTGGTAAATCAACACTCCTTCGTTCAATTGCACGCTTATTAAAACCCACAAATGGTTCTGTTTTACTTGATGGAAAAGACGTCCATCGCATGTCTTCTCGTCAAGTAGCTAAAAAGATGGGGATTTTACCGCAGTCGCCTATTTCACCAGAAGGCTTAACCGTTCATGACTTAGTGAAACAAGGACGTTACCCTCACCAATCATGGTTAAATCGATGGTCAGACGAAGATGCATTGAAAGTAGAAGAAGCAATGACGGCAACTGGTGTTGCTGACCTTCGAGATCGGCCAGTAGATGAGCTTTCAGGGGGACAAAGACAGCGGGCTTGGATTGCGATGACGCTTGCGCAAGATACAGAAGTCATTTTATTAGATGAACCGACCACTTATCTTGATATGACTCACCAAATTGAAATATTGGATCTCCTTTTTGAACTTAATGAGAAACACAACCGGACCATTGTTATGGTGTTGCATGATATTAATTTAGCTTCCCGTTATGCGCACAATATTATTGCGATTAAAGACGGAACTGTACATGATCAAGGAACCCCTGAGCGCATTATTACCTGTGAATTAGTTCGTGCTGTTTTTGGAATGGAATGCCAAGTTGCAACAGACCCAATTTTCGGTACACCCCATTGCATTCCGTTTGGGCGTGGACGATGTGTCTTACCAAACAATAATGGAGCAGCAAAAAGTGTGTAATCTTGAGAAGATCAAACATTATCAAGTACATGTTGTTGATCAAGCTACTGAGATGATGACCATTACAGATAGTATGGCTGAAAGACACAACGTCTTAATATAAACAATAATGCAAAAAAACGAAACTCCAAATCAAGCTGTAGCAACATCGATTTTCTTGCGTCGATATGGCTTGTTTATAAGGCGATGTTCGCTCAATTTTTAAGAGGCCATACGGTTCAGGAAGCTCAAATTGAATTTAAACGAGTGATGTGTTGCTTATATAAAGAATTGCCAATAATGTACGCATGTCCGTATTGTCCACTTCACCATTAAAACTAGCAAATAAATCTTTAGAAGTCCGACTTCACCATCAATAGAAGTCGGACTAATTTTTATTTAAATATCTAGCTTGCTTTTATACAATTATACTACTTATGCTTCTCCTCATAATTCACAACAAAAGGTGTCAGTAAGAAACCTACACAAGCAATAGCTAAACCGGAAGCCATTGTTAGAAAAGCATTCGTAAAAGGCGTTAAAACAAACATAAAAATAATAAGTGGAACAGTCGTCAAAAGAGTGACTAAAAACCTTGAGAACCATGTGATTTGATGATTAGCGCCACAGTGCTCACACGTTGTCATACTATAAGACATATTCGCCTTTAAGATTTGACTCCACTTCAATCGAGTGTAACAATTTTTACACTTTGGCATTTACAGCACCTCTCATTGGTCAGACCTAGTAAACTAGTTTTGTTACTAAAAAAATATATACGAAATGCAGAAGAAACGAAAACTATATCTTTTCTTTTATTCTATGAATCACTGTGTGATAAAACGACTCAGGATGAGAAACGAAATGATCTTTTCCCACTTGTCGTTTGATTAAAATTTGGCTTCTATCGTTATTAACTTCAAAACCACTTACCATAATGGTTTCAACTTCACCATACCACAGATTACAAAAATCGTTAAAATCGGCTTTAAACATCCCTGCAACTTCTTCCACTTGGAGCGTAAATTTATCAAAGCTCTTGTCACTAAGATGTAGAAACACATTTGCTAATTCCTTATCAATAAAATGATCTTTCGTTACACAATAATCAATAACACCTAAGGAAATTAAATCGTCTATCGTTACATCAATGCCTAGTTCTTCTTTAACCTCTCTCACTCCATCAACAACCGTTTCATTCGCTAACAAATGTCCTGCGGCTGTAATGTCTAACAGGTTCGGGTAGTCCTTTTTATCCTTACTACGAAGTTGCAAATAGACAAAAGTTTCAGCTTCTTCTTTGCTAACAAGCCAATAATGGAACACTTCATGCCAGTATCCATTTTTATGTACGTCTTCTCGGCTGGCTTCACCAATTACTACTCGATCTTCATTAAATATCTTTAGTTGTTCTCTTTTCATTCTTTCCTCCATCAGTCTCTTTATAGAAACGATTCTTTACTCCTTATCATCTATTCCTCTTTAATATTGAGTATACGTAAGCGTCGTGCGGCGCACCACTTTGATACATATAGTCTCTTAAAATACCCTCATTTTCAAAACCAAATTTCCTCAATAATTGATTAGATGCTTCATTAGAAAAGTTTGCATAAATAGCCGCCGCGTCCTCTTTTGTAATCTCCCGTAAAACTAGTCTCTTTGTCTCAAATATTGGAAACATATCATCCCTCTTTTAAAATAACTCCTATATTCTTTAAAAGATCATAATTTGGTAAAATTTGATAATCTCATTTTATCACAGCTTCCCTACTAAATTTGAGAAAAATAAAAAAATCGTCCGTCATAAGCATTATTGACGATCGATTTTTCCAAATAAGACAAGTTTCATTAACTGGGATGACACCCGTTTTTTCATTATATACTGGTTTATTCTAGGATGACCCTTTCCCCCTTTTCTCCACACTCTCAATCGTTTCTCCGTCAGGAATGGTAAACAATCGGCTCTTCGGTTCATGAATCGACTGCGAAGGCCATAGACCGTGATGTCCTGACACGATATAACTAGTGAGACAGGCCACAAAAAAGTATTCTACCCCTTTATCCCCAAACATCTCAAGACTTAAAAGAAACGCTGCAATCGGCACATTCGCTCCCGCACAAAAAGTCGAGATCATCCCAAGTGCCGCTAAGAAAGACAACGGTAAATCCATAAATGGATATAAGGCATTGCCTAGCGTTGCTCCCATAAAAAATAGCGGGATCGCTTCTCCTCCTACAAAACCCATCCCCATCGTAACGGCGGTAAACACCAGCTTTGCAATAAATGCATACGGCGGTACTTCTTCTGTGAAAGACTGTTCTAACATGTCTAAGCTTCGCCCATTGTATTCTTGTGTTCCAAGGATTAAAGTTAAGATGACAATAATAATTCCACCAACAAACGCTCGTTTCATATGATTTTTATTAAAAAAGTTCTCAGATATCCGTTGAAGTCCATGACGCAATTGGCAATATAACACACTCAGGAGGCTAAAAAGAACCGCAAGAAAAATAACTTTTCCAAACGTCATTAATGATAATTCAGGAATATTTTGAACTACAAATAATTCATGTTTGACATCCCAAGCAAATTCCGTAATGTAGTGGCCGACAAAACTAGCCGTCAGACAAGGAACAAAGGCTTCGTACTTCATCTTCCCTAAAGCGACCATTTCCATACCGAATACAGCACCGGTAATCGGTGTTCCAAAGGCTGCTCCAAATCCCGCACTAATCCCACTCATAAGAATGATTTTGGTATCGAGTAAATTCACTTTAAAAAACTGGTTTACAGCTTCTGCCACACTTCCACCCATTTGGATCGCTGCACCTTCTCTTCCAGTTGACCCACCAAAAATAACCGTAATAAACGTGCCTAAATAAACGATCGGTCCCATTCGCCGTAAAACTCTTGCGATACCGTGAACTCCTTCAATGACAAGGTTATTTCCTTTCGCAGCATCATTTCCAGATTCCTTCCCAAAATGCATATACATATAGCCAATGACTAAGCCCCCTATCGGTAAAAAATAAATGAGCCAAGCATTGTCCTTACGTGTATTTCCTAGAAATTCATTTGTTGTTAAAAGTAAAGCCGTTGTCGTTCCAATAACCACACCAACGACCCCGCCCCAAAATATCCATTTAAAAAGTGTCGTAAACAATGTTTTATACTTATATTTAGCATTCAATGTCATCGGCCTCTTTTCAAAAGATGTGCAAATCAATTCATGTTTGTCTAAATTAATATAAATAACAAACACGTAAAGGACGCACGATTCCCACTGTATATTTTTTACAAAACACCACCAATCATGTATTTTATTTACAATCATTTTTTTTACGTTAAAACGAATCCATTCAAACCATGGGGCAATCCATTATTTACATATATCAAAGTAGGTCTTTATCTTCCCCATTCCATACATTATTCTTAAATAAGAAATACACCTTGTATAATTTAGCTTGTAGAACATTATTGATAGGTTAGGAGGGAGATTAACCATGTGGTTTTCTTTAGAAGATATCCGAGAAATGTCAGACCAAGAAATCAAAAGTCATTATTATGCCATGATTAACCAGTCCCGACACGAATTTAATGAAAAACAAAAGATTGAACGTTACCTAGAAAGTCCGTTGCTGATGTGTTGCTTTATGGTGCTTTTGTTGATGATGGCCTTTATTTTTTTATTTTTTATTTGGATTGCACCAAAAGAAGGGTTTCAGCTATTCCTTTTCTTTGGGACACCGTTATTCATCCTTCTCTTCACTACGCGACACTATAGAAAAAAGTGGTTACAGAAAAAACAAAAGATTAACCTATTACACCACCAACTAGATGACTTTAGAGCAAAACTAGAAAAAGCACGCAAAGAAATACCAGCCTACCCTTTCACGGGAACTTCTAGCTATTATCCTTATGAGAAATTCGATAGTTATCCATTTGATGAATACTCCTAGGTTAGGAATTGGTGTGATCCAGTTTTATGGTCTAAATGGAAAGTATGCAAAAAAACGCTCAGACAAAATCTGAGCGCCTCTCGAATTACGGTTTTTATTTAACCCATAGCCTTACGAGAATGCCTAAAGCTTAATGCCATTCCAGTGAGTTGATAAAGTAATCTAACCTCTGAAAATAGACTCCTCCATTATAATCTTCTCGGTCTGCATGCTTATGTTTATAATACCATTGACCTGATTGTTCAAACAGTTGAAAATGGCCATCCATAAATTCTTCATCCATGTGACTTACATAAGCGTAGTGTCTAGACGCACCCCCACCTAAATCTTCTTCATAAGCAAGATCAATATTAAACGCATCAAACATTATTTCTTTTCCCTGGTCAATCTTGAAGCTTTCTTTCAGTTTACCAAACGAATAAAAACTATTGTTCGAAACACCTGGCTCGGTAAACCTCCATTCGGTAAAGTGTTGATGTTCAATTTTTTCTACATCGGTACTACGAGGAAGATAGCCTGTCATTTTAAGTTCCTCAACTTCAAACAGTTTCATATCCACCTGCTCATAACCCATAGCACCAACCATCAGCACGACACTTTTTTCCAATGAACGTCCATATTCAGGATGGGGCGCCCCGACTGTACCTGGAATCGTAAATGGTGTATCTACCGTTAAATTAGTTAAAAAGATCCAAGATAAATTCGAGCTGTCCCAATTATCTAACGGGAATTCTGCAGTATAAATAAACGGATATCCAAATAATTGGGAAGCATAAAGCTCAATAAAACGTCCAGCTTCCTCATCGATATACACAGATATCCGGGCATTTTCTATCTCAAAAGGAAACACCTCTTTGTGAGGAAAACTAACCCGATTATTAAACCTCAATTCCTCAATTAATACTTCTGGAGCAAGTGTGATTTGATCCATATGTTCAAACTGAGAAGTTACTTTTTGAATCTCATCATTGAATTGATCTTTACTCACTGTCTCATTAAAAAGCAAAAGCTTCATACTTTCGGAATTCTGTCCTGTCATATTGACCGAATGCACACCATCTTCTCGTTTTTCAGTTACTGTCCAGCTACTAGGAAGTTTAGCAGTAAATGTATTATTGAATATAGGGTAGCCTCCCATCCTATTTAAATCATCATGATCAAAAGACGGTCGATCTAAAACCGCTTCTACTGAAAAATCACTTTCAATGGCCGGCTTCTGTACTACAAGATGTTCTTCAGGCTGGATTTCTCTACTTTCACCGCCTCCAATGATTATATCCCTTTCATCTAGTGGTTTCTCATCTTGTAAAAATGTAGTATTGAATATTAGTAGTCCAGCAATCCCGGCGGCAGCAACAGTAGCAGTACTTCCAATGACGAGTTGGTGAAGCTTTTGTCGCTTTTGAATCGTTTTTTGTAAGTCACCGGCTTCTTTTAGCCCGTCTTGAAAGGCATGAAGACTTTTTTCACGTGCAGCTTTAGGTGCTTTCATCCTCTCCTTATGTTTCATAATATACGAAAGCTCTTCGTCCCTCTGTTTTCGCTCATTCATCTGCTGCTCACCCCCAAATTAATTTGTTCAAAAAGGGCCTTCCTAGCGCGGTGCTGCATCGACTAAACAGCAAGAGTAGATTTCCCCATAATTTCTGCGGTTTCTTTTATAGAAAAGTCTTCAATAAATCTTAAGTGCAGAACCGTTTGATAATGGCTCGGCAACTGATCAATGGTTTCAAGAACTTCATTCATATGTACATTCCGCAGATAGATATCTTCTGCAGATTCATTCTTTCCCCCGAAATCTTCCATCTTGTCATGATCCATAGCAACGGACTGACGTTCTTTATTTTTCTTACGGTAATAATCAATCACGACATTTCGAGCAATTTTGAAAATCCACGTTTTAAATGAGGATTTTCCTTCAAATCGTTCGAGTTGCCTCGCAGCCTTAAAGAAAACATCCTGCAACAGCTCCTCTGTATCGTGATAGCTATTCGTCTGTATGTAAATATAATGGAAAATACGATCGACATATCGGTCGTGCAGTTCCTGAATAGCTAGTTGATCACCTGCAAGAATCTCACGTATGAGTTCGTGATCGTTCATGTCTTCATCCCCCTATTCATCTGTCGTAATTATAGACGAATAGTTTAAAGAAAGGATGCTTTAATTCCATTTTTTATAAAAATCTATCTATTATTAGTAGACAATATAAAGAGTAAGGGAGTTACCGGGGTTATTTAACGTTAAATGGAAAAACTTATTAAACAAATAAGTGTTTGGGGTGCTAGTGAGCAAAATTTTAGGAGAATCCATTACAATCTACCACTTTCATGTGCACTTCCGGAAAAATCTAGGAGAACTCACTAACCAATCTACCGCTTTCTTGTGCGTTCGAGGAAAGATCTAGGTGATTCCACTAACCAATCTACCGCTTTCTTGTACGTTCGAGGAAAGATCTAGGAGAATTCACTAACCAATCTGCCACTTTGGTGTGCACTCGAGGAATGTTAGGTGATTCCGTTAAACAATCCAACGCTTTGGTGTTCACTTGAGGAATTTTTTAGGTGAATCCATTAACCATTGTATCGGTTTACTGCCCTCTCACTAAAAACCGATTAACAAACCAGTCCCACACGCCGAGCTCAACACATGATTTTTTCTACCGTGTGCTCTATAAATCAAACAAAAAGGCTGAATTCACCCCATACAAACAAAGGAATTCAGCCTCATTATATGTTTTGAAACTTTAAAAATAGATAGTCTTTTCTATCCCTTATGGTAATAGCACCGCATCAATTACATGGATCACACCATTTGAAGCTTCAATGTCTGGTTTAACGACATTTGCTTTATTGACTTGAACTGGATCAAGTGTAATCGTTACTTCTTTTTCCGCCAACGTTTTGACCTTCATTCCATCTTTTAGATCACCAGACATCACTTTACCAGGAACGACATGATATAAAAGGATTTCAGCAAGATCTTTTCGTGCTAATAACTCTTCTGCCGTTACACCTAATTCTTTTAATAGTTTTTCAAATGCTGCATCTGTTGGGGCGAATACAGTGAACGGCCCTTTTCCTTTTAGCGTCTCAACTAGACCTGCTTTCTCTAAGGCAGCAGCCAACGTATTGAAATCACCTGCTTGTACTGCTGTATCCACAATATCCTTCTTAGCTCCGGGGTTTTCTGCAGCTAATACTCCTGCTGAAAATGACATAATCATCATGAAAACCAATGCAGCTATCGCAAACTTTTTCTTATTCATTCATCCAACCTCCACTTTTTTTATTTTTGCTCTTACACAATGAAATAAAACAACACATTCATCCTGTACTTTTGTAGTCGCCACACCCCCGTATGTATGCTCTATGGTAGTATTCGTTGGTTTGGTTTTTTTATCCTAACTTGTATATTTAAAATAGAAAATTTTTCAAAGTGTGTTCTTCATCCATCCTAAAAACAAAAAAAGAGGCACGAACCGCCATTCGTTCGCACCCCTTTGTCCAAATTATTCTATCGCTAACTCTAATTTCTCAATCCAACTTCTCTAGCTTCTGTTTTATTTAGAAACTCCACAAACTCATCAGCAGTTAACGGTTTCGCCAAATGATACCCTTGGACTTCATCACAATTCATTGTCTTTAATACCTCAATATGGTCCCCTGTTTCTACCCCTTCAGCAATAACCTTAAGGTTTAAACCGTGACCAATATCGATCATTGATTTTGTCAATTTTTGATCATCTTCGTTTTCTAAAAGGTCTTTAATAAACGCACGATCAATTTTTAACACGTCAATTGGAAATAGTTTTAAATAACTTAACGAAGAATAGCCTGTTCCAAAATCATCAATCGACACATGAATGTAACGCTGTTTAATTTCTTCTAAAATTGGTTTTACTACCGTTGGGTTTTGGAAAACACTTTCTGTTAATTCAATTTCTAAATACTTAGGGTCTAATTTGGTTTCCTCCAGGATTCGATCAATTGTAGAAAGTAAATATTCTTTATTACTAAACTGTTTAGCTGATATATTTACGGAAACAATGAGCGGTTCGAAACCTTGCATTTGCAACCTTTTATTATGTTTACAAGCCTCTAAAAGAACCCATTCGCCAATTGGATAGATTAAACCTGTTTTTTCTGCTAACGGAATAAATTTAAAAGGTGAAATCATTCCTAGCTTAGGGTGGCTCCAACGAATAAGAGCTTCCATGCCGGTAATTTTTCCTGTTTTTATATCTTGTTTTGGTTGATACGTAAGGAAAAATTCTTCGTTCTCGATCGCAACTCTTAAATAATTTTCCAATACATATTCTTCTTCAAAGTCTTTATTCATGTCTTCTTGATAATACACATACTGCATATCATCATGTTCTTTCGCTTGAAACATCGCTGCTTCCGCATGTTGCATTAACGTTATAAAGTCCTTGCCGTCATTCGGGTACCGGCTCACACCGATCGAAACTTCTAGGTAAAAGGTATAACCATTAACCTCAAATGGTTGAAGAAACTGTTGATGAATTTCTTCTATTTTTTTATTAATTTCTATTGGATCTGCAATGTTTGGTAAATAAATCGTAAACTTATCACCATATTGTCTAGAGACCATTCCTTGATCCTTGATGGATTGTTGTAGCCGTTTAGCAATTTCAATTAAAGTTAAGTTCCCTAAACTAAACCCTCTCGCATGGTTAATATTTTTAAACCGAGCAACATCTAAACGAAGGATAGTCGCTTGTTTCATATTTAATTGAATATCACTAGTTACACTTGACTCTAACTTGTTATCGTTTGGCAAACTAGTGAGTTGATCGTAATATGCAAGCGAATAGATCTCTTCATCTGCCTCTTTTTGTTTCGTAATATCGGTTTGTAAACCTAGGAAATTGACTAATTTTTCATTCTCATAGACAGGTGAAATGCTTAAATAATTCCAAAACGTGTTGCCATCTTTGCGATAATTTAAGATTTCAACAGAAAAGGCTTCTTCCTTTTCTATGCCCTCTCTAATTCGTCGTATAGCCTCAAGAGAAGTTTTCTCACCTTGTAACGGGCTTGATTTGCGCCCAATCACTTCTTCTGCTTTATATCCTGTTAATTTTTCAAAGCCGGCATTTACAAACGTTATAGGGTTGTTCGGTTGTTGAGGATCCGTGATGACGACACCTATATCCAAATTATTAATAGCTGTTGCTAGTTGATTGTTTTTCTTCATTGAATGTTTTAAATCTTCTTGAATACGTATATTGTGGTCGAGGTTTTCTTCATAACTACTAGCAAGTTGATTAAACGAATCACCAATCGTTTTTAATTCGTCTTTAGTATTTACTTGAATTCTCGTCCCTAACTCCCCTTTAATCCAACGAGCAGTTCCATTTTGTAATACTTGAAGGGTTTGAACCACTGAAATAAATGCTCCACCGAATAAAAGGTAAATTAATAAAATGGAGAAAAGAAATAATAGTAAAAGTAAGAACTGACCTTGTTTATAGGACTTGTTAGCTTCTTGTAAATGCTCAATTAATATAAAATTTCCTTTTTCATATAATAGAAAACCACTATTAATAGCTGTAGTTGCTAGTTCAAATACCATTTCTGGATCCTTTGATCGAAATTCATGACTTTTAAGCTGATCAAGAAACACTTTGGTTTGTTCACTGAATTGCTCCTTTTGGTTTAATAGGACATGTTCTTCATTTAAATCTTGAAGATAATACGCCTTCATATCCAAATTATCGAGAAGGATTTGTACACTTCCAACCATCTCTAACAACTGATGGTGCTGCATTTCGGTTAATGGGGCTGCTTGTAACGTTAGCTGTGTAGAAAAAGCACGTAATTGTCCGATTTGTTCTGTGCTTAATAGTAAGTCTTCATTAATGGTAATACTTAAACGATTCATTTGAGGGTCTGGATTTAAATAAATTTGCGCATCATTTACGATCGTTGCAATCATCTTTAACAGATTTGAATTCATTTCAGTATGACCTTCAAAACTTTTTAGGACATTCGTTTCGTGATGAACATCTTCCCATTGCTTCTTAAGCAAGTTCCACTTAGTAATGTCTACAAACCTTTTCCAATCTTTTTCAATTTGTTGATCAATTTCCATTATTTTTGCGTCAACCAACTGCTTTTGGTCATATACCGGATCACTAAATTGCTCATAGCCTCTTAAATAGGACTGTTTTAACCCACGATGTGTTTGATTATGGCGTAAAAGTTCCGCAAAATGTTGCAATGAAATTAATGCCTGTTGCTCTATTTCGTTCTGAGTGATTTTCTTGTTAATATCCGTTGATAAAACATATATACTAACGACCATCGGGACGGAAAAAGCAATAAAAAATAATAGAAACTTTTTTGAAAACGAAACACGTCCCATCATGTTCACAATCCACTTTGGTACCAATTTCCAAATCATAGACTACTACTTAAGCACTTACTTAATAGCAAGCACTTAAATCCACCCCCTATTTATATAAAACCCGTTCCATCACTTAGGAATTTACTCCTAACAATCTGTTTAGGTTCATTAATAGTTGTCGTATCTTAACCACAAAAAAAAGCAAACCAAAACAAGGTTCACCTCTAGCGTCAGTATGTTCATTGCTTTCACTATTGGACATCACAATTTGGGTCTGCTCTGAGGTGTCTTTTGTCCTATTAATCTTTCTTTATATTACCATATAGGTTATGAATTTAATAGATTGAATATTTTTTAAATCTAATGGTAATTTCCAATTGGATATAACTAAGAATAGAAAAAAGGACGAACAATTTCCGTTCATCCTTTTTCTACTTCTAGTGTTCATTGCCTATTGGATAAACACACCTAGTCAACGATCTACACACATTCATCGTAAAGCTTCTAACACCTAGAGATTCTTTCTACCACTATACTCATTTGCAATTAATTCGTAAGAACGAATTCGCTCTTCATAAGAATGGGTAATCGTGACAATCATGATTTCATCTGCAGCGTATATCAATTGTAATTCCATTAACTGCTCTTTGACATCTTGAGGGTTACCGATGATCATTTTTTGTTTCATTTTTGAGGTCACCGTTAATTCCTCGTCTGTAAAGGTGTAGTTCTTAGCTTCCTCTATTGAAGGGACACCCTCTTTACCTTCACCTTTTCCTAGTTGAATTTTCCAGAGTAATGAACTTGTTGCTAGTTCTTCTGCTTTTCCTGTTGTTTCAGCACATACGACAGATACCGCAATGATCGTTTGTGGCTTTTTTAAGGTGCGTCTTGCTTTAAAATGATCAACATACGATTTCACAATTTCAGGGCCCTCGTTATCACTCATGAAATGACCAAATGCGTAGGCTACTCCTTGATCCGCTGCTAGCTTCGCACTTTTTCCACTGGTTCCTAATATCCATGGTTGCGGTGGTGTAGTCGGAAGAGGTGCTGCAGAAATGTTTGCATACATATGATCATCCGGAAAATCATGATGTAAAAACTGAAACAACTCTTGTACAGACTCAGGTAATTTGTACACTTGTTGCAGAAAATTATTGGAAAGTGCCATCGTGACTTCAGCTGAACCACCAGGTGCTCGGCCGATCCCTAAATCCATTCGTCCTGGATACAGTGTTGCTAGCATATTAAAAACTTCAGCTACTTTATACGGTTTATAGTGCGGAAGTAAAATAGCCCCTGCACCAATCCGAATATTAGATGTGTTTGCACCAATAGCAGCTAACATGACTTCAGGTGCTGAACAAGAAAGGCCCGAGAAATCGTGATGCTCGGCAATCCAGTATCTTTTGTAACCAAATGCCTCTCCAGCTTGTGCTAATTTTATCGATGCTTGTAAAGCCTCACCCGCTGTTTTACCAGAAGAGATCGGTGCTTGGTCTAATATACTTAAGTTCATCTTCACTTTCGTCTCCAACTCACGATATACTCGATATTTTCATCGGGAACTTGTATTGCCGGCTCTTCTACTTGCCATTCACCATTAATATCTAATTCCTTACACGCTAGCTCAAACTGACACATCGCGATTCCCATATCTAACAGCTGCATATCGTAGCCTAATTTACTACTATAATTCGGTGTATGTTCAATGTAAAAATGACACGTTTTTCGATCTTCCGTTAACACTAGACGCCATGGTTGTTTATTAGAGGCAGAAGGACCGATACGTACCATTTCAATCGGTGTTTCAAGATCGCCAGCTTGATTTTTCGTTAAGGGTTTCTCAAATGAAACATTATAGAAAAGCTTTTCCCACACTTTTTTATTATCTGCTTTTACTACATAACGCAGTGCTTTATCAAACATTCGCTGTTTCTCTTTCGGGTATCCTATTGGAGTTACACAAGGAATGAAATGTCCATCATTTATTGAAATCTCTTTTTCAAATGAATTTCGGTTAAACGTTCCACCCATCCAACAAGTGCCTAGTTCTAGTTCCGTCAAGTATAAGACGAGGCGGTGAAACGTATACCCAAAATCGACGAGTGCGTACTTATTGTTTTCCGATACCCCGACAATATAAGCAGTTGGATTTTTAATAAACCCATAGGTTCCAAGCTTAATTCCTTTGTCTGTCACATTATTCGTAACATGAACCAATTGTATGTTTCCTTGTTTTCCAAAAGGACCGATGAATGGCTTTTCATCGGTCATGTATTTTTCAATTTTTTGAAGGTGAGTTTCTGATATGTTCCGGGTTTCATACGTTCGAACGGACTGACGTTTCTTCATCGTTTCAATGACAGATTGTTGGAAACTCATAACAACCTCCTAGTTTTTCGGTTTAATTTCACCATCTTCAATCAGTACATCATATGAAATGTCTTCTAAGTATTGATAGATTCTATTTCGATAAGCTTGTCCTTTATCAACAATCACATCGTTATCGATATAAAAAGGATTAAACCTCATTTTTACTTGTTCATCCTCAATGATTATGCTTAATAATCCAGTATCTGCAGTCGGGCCAGTAATGTAGTCAGGAAACAGGAAATTCCCTAGAGAATAGGCGATCGGCTTCCCGTCATAAAATTCAAACCCTTGAAGTACGTGAGGGTGCGCACCAATGACAGCATCAGCACCGGCATCAATCATCTTCCTTGCATAATCTCGTTGATAATTTTCCGGTCGATTCGCACGCTCAATTCCCCAATGCATATACACTAAAACATAATCAGTATCTACTTTTTCTTTTTCTATAATATCTATGACTCTTTCTTCCTGATACCCGCTGGCAATTCCGGGTTTTGTTTCTGTAGCATACCAGGAAACATCAGGTAATACTCTTGAAAACGCTAAGAACGTTACTTTTTGATCATTTAAGACGACTGTATGTGACGCATAAGCTTCCTCGCTATTTTTACCAGCACCAACGAAATCAATACCATATTCTCTCAAGTATTTTATCGTATCTAGTAAACCTTCTTCTCGATAATCCATCGTATGGTTGTTTGCTAAAGAGACTAAGTCGAAGCCAGCGTTTACTAACCCTTCAAGCTTTATAGGATTCGCTTTAAAGTTATATTGTTTTCCAAACGAGTTGGTACTAGTCGTTATAGCTGTCTCTAGATTGGCGACGGCGTAATCCGCTTTATGGATATCCTCTTTGACGTTTTGAAATGGATAATCGACGCCTTTCGTATTGATCGTATTTTTTAACGACCATTCCATCATCACATCACCTACGAATATAATCTCAATAGGATCTAACTCTTTTTGTAAAAATGCTGGTACAGCTTCTTCATTTAGCGGCCTTTCTATGCCCATTCCATCTGATTTAGAAGCTAAATCTTTTGATTGTTTTTCCCCCGTTGTTGTTTCACTACACCCAGCTAAAAATAATATTATAATAAGTCCAAGTAGCTTTTTCACTCATTTCCCCCTCACTTTTCCCCACTTAATAATTATATATATCTATTACTTTCATCATATCATTACAGATACATTCTAGATAAGTAAAAATATTGTTTTTTAGTAGGTTTTATAAAAATCTCACAGGCAACTTTTTTTATTTTTTTGCTCGATCATTGGACAAAATCTAGTAAGTTCTAGTTCTTTTTGTGCTGCTTTTTATACCTATTTATAATTTTCAAAAATTTCCCCTCTATCTATTATCCTAGAAACGGAATATGATTAGCTTATATTTTGCTAGATTACATTTAGGGGGACCTCCATGAAAAGGCTGTTTGCTTGTTTTATCGTAGTTTTACTCGTACTCATGTCTTTACCAATTCATTCTATATACGCTTCTGGACAAGCCATTCAGCAACCAACTGTTACCGTTAAGTTGGTGAACTATTTAGGCAATGTTATTAACCTTTCCATCAAGTTTTCAGGAAACTACCGCTTAAATAATGAAGGTACTGTTGAAAGTGGAAAAACCTATCAATTACGTCTAGAAAACGGAAGAATATCTATGTTTGATGGTACTCACCGTATGCACAGTCTTACTGAACTCACTTTCACACCGGTTCAATATAATGAACAACATCTAGTTAGAATTAATAACCGTCCCTACCTGGGAACAGTACGCTTTGTTATAGAAGGAGCTTTCATTCGTCCAATCAACACTCTGCCCGTTGAAGATTATTTAAAAGGTGTGGTTCCTTCTGAAATGCCGGCTTCTTGGAATGTCGAAGCCTTAAAAGCTCAAGCTGTTGCAGCGAGAACCTACGTTATGTCCCAAGGTCCTAAAGTGATCGACGATACGATTAACTATCAAGTATATGCAGGTTACGCTTGGCACACGAATAGCACAAGAGCTGTAAATGAAACGAGTGGACAAACCCTCACTCATAACGGTCGACTTATTTCAGCTGTCTATTCATCTAGTAATGGCGGGATTACTGAATCAAACGGGAATGTTTGGGGCGGAACGAATTTACCCTATCTTCCTATAAAAGCAGATCCTTATGACTCGATTGCACCGTGGAATTTTACCATTAATAAAAATCAAATCGACCTTACGAATCGAGATCTTAGAAATCCGCAATTGTGGTGGTCAACGGCAAGAGAACGAGATACAACGATACCGAATAACATTAAAACCTGGCTATATCAAAATGGTTATCCAAATACGGAAATAAAAATTGTATCGATCCCTACGTTTAAATTTTCGGATCAAAAGACAACAGGTGGTCGTGTACGTCAAGGAGACATTACGGTAAACTTCTTAGTCCGCTCATTAGCTACCAATGATTTTGTTCGAAATACCGACGGAACCATTAGGCTGCATACCGTTGAGCTTAAAAACACGACGGCACAACGTATGAGAGCCATGATTGGGATAAATTTAGTTCGCAGTTACCTAGTAGATTCTGTTGTTGAAAACGATACGTCTATCATCGTAAATGGACGAGGTTTCGGCCATGCTGTTGGTATGAGCCAATGGGGTGCAAAAGGAATGGCAGACAGTGGATTTAGAGTAAATGATATTCTACAATTTTATTACCCTGGTACTACACTAACTTCATTTATTCAATATGCACCAGCTAATACTGAAGCTGTAACTCCAATTCAACCGGTGAGTCAGCCCGTTAGCCCGAGTCAACCATCTCCGGCTCCAGATTCTCAAGTGACTCCAGAAGTGAAGCCGATTGAAATTAGTCAAGCTCGAGCAGAATACGATGCTAGACACGATCAAGTCGTAGTTCGCTATACATTGAATCAAGATGCTTTAGTTACGATCACCGTTAGAGACGCGAATCATCGGGTCATCGCTACGTTAATCCGAGATGTGAACCGAAAAGCTGGAGATCTTGCTCAATTTTGGACCGTTGGATCTCATCCAAATGGGACGTATTCATTTACAATTGAAGCAAAAGGAGCGGAAAATCAAACCGTATCTGCACAAGTACAGCAATCGGTTCAAAAAGTAGTTTCTCAACCTGTAACTAGCCAACCGACAATTCAACAGCCTGCAGTGCAACCGGTCGCGAGTCAACCAACAACTCAGGAACCTGCAATTCAACCTGTTGCGAGTCAACCAGCAATTCAGCAACCGACGACTCAACAGCCCGCACCATCGCCAACGCCTCAGTCTGTGCAAGTGGCTCGCGTAGGTACTCAAGTAACCGCGAGAGTCAATGTCAATGCTGCGAATATCCGCAGAAGCGCAACAACAAGTTCTGCTATTGTCGGAACCGCTCGATTAGGTCAAAATGTTAATATCCTTGGACGTTCAGGTGACTTCTATCAAATCCAAATAGGTAAAACTCGAGGATTTATTCATGTCAACTTGCTCACACTCAATCAAACGTTAGCAGCTAACGATCAAACTGCCGTGGTTATTAATGGTAGAGTTGCCAATGTTCAAGGAAATCCAGTTGCCCGAAATAAAACAGTGTACATTCCGCTTAAAGGCGCAGTAGAGAATTTAAAAATGTCTTACAGCTGGAACAAATCGACGAACAATATTACCGTTAGAGATCCAAAAACAACACTCAACATGAAAGTGAGCAGTAAGCAAGTAAAAGTCAATTCAAGGAACATTCGACTTACAAATCATCCTGAAGTCTTGCACTCTAGGGTTTATGTATCCATTAGAACATTGAATGAGACTCTTTCGATGAGATCCCATTGGGATACAAGAAATAGAGTAGTTTGGATTAGCAGGTAGTCGACGTCTTATGTATTTACGTTACTGTTGGGAATTTTTACTACATTTTGAGTATATGTCCATCACTTTCTACAAATAGTAGTACTGTATAAAGAAACCCAACAGGAGGTGCCCAAATGGACGCACAACGCGCACAAGAAATTTCTTCTTCACAAAACATGAAAACAGTTACTTACAATGGTCAACAAGTTTACATTGAACATGTCGATCAAGATAATGAAATGGCAACTGTTCATCCAATGGATGATCCGAATCAAAAAATGAGCGTTTCTGTTCAAAATTTATCAGAACAGTAATTGTGAAAAACAGCTTGAAAAGTGCGCTACTTTTCAAGCTGTTTCTTTTTTGTCGTTATCTAGGTGATCGCCCTGCCACTCCCACAAACGTAACATAGGCTATTATGTATTCTTTGCATAACAAAACTTAGAGGAGTTGCTGCCTTCATGAATTATTACCCTTATTCTCCCGCAAATGTCCAACATCCGACGAATTATTATGGTCCGTATTATCAAAACCACTATGCATCACAAGCACAAGGAGAACAAACAGAACTATCGATGACGAGACAACAACCGGACCTTCAACAACAAGTCAATCAACTGACGAGACAAAACCAAGAACAAGCAGCCGAATTAACTCGACAAAATGAAGAAATTGGCCGCATTAACAATGAAATTAACCGGATCAATGAAGAAATTCGCCGAATTAATGGAGAGATTACTCGTCTAAATCGTAATGATGAACTGCATACAGATCGTTTAAATCGTCTAAATCAAAGGGTGCGGACGATTGAGCGAAACTTAAACATTCCAGTTACACCTGCTACCGACGGATTTTAATGAAAAATGCAGCAGCGCCCCTATGGAGATGCTGCATTTTTCTTACACTATGTTTCCTCTTTTGACCAGCACTTTTCACTAATTATTAGAGCCATTTTAAATTAAGAAATTCGCTTTGATTGTTCCACTAATTCATGTAATTTATTCTTACAAGTGATCTCCCTATCTTTATCTTGAGATTTCATCGCTTCATGTAATTCCATTAACAAATAGTTAATTTCTAACTCAATCATTCTTTCTTTCGTTTCATTAGGGATGGGCGCTGCTAATGTTTTCTGACTCTCTTCTGTTCTACGATTTTGGATCATTTGAATGTCATGTTCTCTTTTTTCTAATCTTCTCTTTTTTCGTTCGTATACATTCTCAATGCCCATCATCTTTTTTCGTGATTCAAACAATAATTCATTAAAAGCAATGGAGAAGGTTCTCTCACTCGTTACTAGTTCCTCTATCGATAAGCGTAATAAATCTTTTTCTTCTTTAAATGGAAGCTGATAATGTTTGTCTCCATGAATAATTAGCGTTTTATATCCTTCGTTTGTTACCCACTCATATGGATAGGCTTGCTCTATTTTTTCTAAGAAAGATTGTACTAAATTTTTATTCATATCCACTTGAATATTTGTAAAACGTCCAACAAAACTCATAAGATCACCTCTATGTCTTTTATGTCGTTATCCTTCATATCGATACCATACTGACAAATGACAAGGAAATACTAAGCTGAATTTAGTTTAGTTTTCTTAATATTATAATAATTTATGAGGTTGGACTTGTCCATATACTAAATTTTGCTACCTTACATCACTGTCCAAGAACGATGTAATCGAGATCACATACCTTTTAGGTCTCATTAGTAAAATCAATAATTCTTATATAGTTACCTGAGTTATCTTGGTAGATCGCATATCTTCCTGGTGGTATATCAATTGGCTCTTTAACAAATTCGAGTTTATCTTTATTTTCTTTAAAAAATGTATCTACACTATCAACTAAGAAAACTCCGCCAGCTGATAAATCCTGTTCATCATCTTCAATCAATAGTTTCACATCTGAACCAGGCAAGCTTAATGCCACAGTATGCTCACCTTCTCGCCACGCCTCTTCAAAGCCTAGTGTATCAAGATAAAATGTAAGAGATTTATTAAGATCTTTAACGGGGTGATACAAAAATACTAGTTTCACGTTATTAAATTCCTCCTTTATTTTTGCTCTAGGATGCACCCTGCTCGCTTTTGGTTATGGTTTCTCCTAGTTCTTCCTCTAATATGCAGAAATCTATGCTTTTAGTTTCGATATTCTCCTACGTTTTTCCTCTAATGGTGCACGAACCATTTGATTTTACTAGTTTTTTAGTAAAAGGGCACTTTATAGTATCCCTTGCTATTCATTAGTTTCCTGACACTACTCCAATCGGAACTTCCTCACCATTTCTAAAGGTACGAAGTTTTTCATAATCTCTATCTTTGTTTACTTTATAGACCACTTGGTGTTTTAAGGTTTGGTCTGAGTAATCATCTGTTTCTTCTTCATTAAAGTAAATGAGTAAACTTTCATCAGCAGCATCGACACTAAATCATGTAAAATGAATGGCCTGCTCACCTTCCATAACATTTTTTCCATTTAACATCACGTAAATCACTTCTTTTCCATCCATGTAAAGATGGATCCCATTTTCATCCTCTACACTTTTAAAAAAGGTAATGATACCTCTTTTTACATTTTTTATCTCAATTTCAGAAAAAGTTAAATTCGAATTACAGCCAGCCAAGAAGAAAACAAAGACGAGCATTAACAGTAATTTTTTCATTTCACTCCTACCTTTTATTTGGTTAATTTAATTTTTCGTATGTAAAACTTAATGGAGGTACTTATCTCATTTCGATAGCACCTCCACCTCATATGTCATGTTATATTATATCGTTGCGTTGATAAGTGCTCTTTAAAACTCAATCAATCTTAAACTCTTTCGTTACCTTGTAAGAAGCGCCGTCCATTGGTGTCATCCAAACGGAAAGAAAGTACTTTCCTGGATCTAGCTCTAACTCATTTAAATCGATCATGTATTCAAGTTTTTCGCCTTCTGTTAGTTCTTCTTCACCTAAAGCTTGAAGAAACATCGACACACTAGAAAATAAAAACAATTCTTCGCCTTCTTCCGTCATAACCGTATAATCGAATCGTTGTGAACTTGAGAATTCCATCGTAACAGCCTTCTCTGATTGGTTCATTACTTCATAGTTGAAAGTCAGAGGAGTTTCTTCAACAAGACGTGTGGCCATCCCGCCTTCTATTACTTCACTTGCTCCATGACTTGAGTCCTGATTTGCTTTTTCACTACCTAATCCACACCCCGTCAGCATTATTCCCATTACTAGTAAACCGGCAACTAACTTTTTCATCAAACTTCCCCCTTGTTTGTATCTATCTTATTTGACGTTTTAAAAGAAAAAAAGTTTCATGAAATTTTTAAGCTAGTCCACTTTTTTAAAAGAATAGGAGAATATCCCCTATTCAATAAACTCAGCTTAATAGAAAAGCAGGTGAAATGAGCAATTTTCTTGTTAAGGGAATGAAAAAAGGTCATTCCCTAAATATAAATATAGGTTCTATCTAAAGGAAACTGCAGTTTATTTTCAACTTTTGCGATTTTATTTTTAACTTTCTATGAAATATTTTCAACTTCTATCGTTTTATTTTTAACTTTTATCGTTTTATTTTCAACTTCACCTCGTTTATCGATTTCTCGACCTATTCAGCCAAAGTTCGACACGTACTCCCCCGCGGCACCCGCTTTTTCAGGCTTCCCTCTCATGTCAAGAGCACCGGCATTCTCTCATCATACTGTTCGTGAATGTTGGATCAATAAAGTACTTATCAAATTTCATGAACTCACCATGATTCCACCATTTACGTGCAGCACTTGGCCAGTTACATACTTCGAATCATCTGAAGCTAAGTATACATAGGATGGTGCTAATTCAAACGGCTGCCCTGGACGTTTGAAAGGGACATCGGTTCCAAACGTTTTGACTTCTTCTGCCGAGAAAGAAGATGGGATGAGCGGTGTCCAAATCGGACCTGGAGCCACTGCGTTCACACGAATGTTTTGTTCAGCTAGATTTTGAGAAAGTGATCTTGTAAAGGCTACTACTGCCCCTTTGGATGAAGTATAATCGATTAAAGTTTCGTGTCCCTCATAAGGAACAACCGATGTCGTATTAATGATGCTATCTCCTTCTTGTAAATAAGGAAGGGCATATTTCGTCATAAAAAAAAACGAGTGGATATTCTAATGTGTACCCTTTGTAAAGGACATTTTAAAAAAGCCTAAGCGGTTTTAAGAAGATGATCTCTGTATTGAACAGGGGTCATCTTTTTCATATTCCATTGGTATCTAAAATGGTTATAGTATGTCAT